>NZ_BAAJXA010000011.1:0-256817 GCF_057537855.1 Streptomyces diversicolor | reverse complement strand
CAAACCAAGCAATGACGCTCGTGATCATCCTGACGTAACATCGTCCAGAATAAGCGAAATCCTCAACCATTCCACCCCGGGAATTTTTATGTCGGCATTCTTGCAGTCCGCGATGGCGACAAACTCCCATCCTGCCGTGAAAGGCTCGCCCACACTCAACACGGTCCAAGGTCCTGCCATCGACCAACCGGCGGCGAGTACTCGGCACAGCATTTCACCTGGATGCTCCACCTGGCCCAGCAGAATCGGGAACCGCACATCCTGAAGCTTGGTGTCCTTCCAGTATTCTTTGCTGTTTCCCTCGCCGAGTCCCAGTGGAAACTCACGAACGATCCTTGAAATCAACCGGCTCAGCGCTCGTTCGTTTGAAACCCGAAGAAGAGCTTGAAGCTCGGCTACTCCACGCATTTACGCCCTCCATGGCCGTTCCATGCCTTGACCCGATGAGGGCAGCAGTCTATCCGCAGGCGTACGACTGCTGCCCTCATTGTGAGAATGGTCAGCTCACATGGGTGATGATCCCCTTAAGCGACACATTCAGGTGCCTGAGGGGCTTTCCACTCCCGGGTTTGAGCCACGCGTACTGGGTACGACCGTGCTTGCTCAATTGCACGTCCCACTCGAATGCCTCACCAGCAGTCCGAGACGGACCGCGTTCCCAGACATTCCCAAACTTGTCGATATAACCGCCGCCACTCGTTCGCGGCAGGCCGGAACCGACACTCACGCCACTCGGCGGCACATAACGGACACCGCCTTGCGTCGGCAGCTTGGCCTTCTTGATCAGACCCTTGAGCCCGGTCGTGGTGATGTCCTTGAGCCCTGCTACCGCCACATCCTCTGCGAGCCTCTTCCCGCCACCGGATACGGGAAAGGGCACCATGCTGGCATAAAGACCCACGTTGTAGGCGGGTGGGCAGGTGATCTGGGCGCCGGTCAGGTAGCCGAAGGCTCCGAAGGTCAGACCGTCAAGGAGCCCGATACCAGCGTTACCGAATGCCTCAGCGCCTGCTTTGGTGAGGTTGTCGGAGAGGGCTTTGGCCGACTGGACGGCCGGGGGTTTGGTGGCGGTTTCGCGGTCTTCCTGGGCGCAGTTGTTGTTCCAGCCGAAGTTGCCGGTGAAGAGGTCTTTCATCTGTGTCGTGATGCTGCACATGCCGCTGGGGTCGGTGCGGTTGGTCGGCATGTTCTCGACGTAGGCGTACGGCTGCGTGTAGGGGGTGGTCTCGTCCGGGACGTACGGGTCGCGGCTGGTGAAGCGGCCGGTGTCCGGGTCGTAGTTGCGGGCGCGGAGGTTGATGCTCGTGGCGACCGCGTCGTAGTCGTTCTTGATGGTCTGGTCGGTGTACTCACCGGTGAAACCGAAGTGATTGACTGGTGCGTCCGAGTCACCGATGTTCAGGTTTGTGGGGTTCTCGCCGAAGGGGCCGAAGGTGTACTCGGCCACGGTCCCGCCGGAGGAGTTGGTGATGTCGGTGACGGAACCCACGAGGTCGTGGTGGTGGTAGAAGGTGCCTTTGGGCTGTTTGGTGGACTCGATCTGGCCGAGTTCGTTGTAGGTGTAGTCGGCTGTCGACGTGGTGCCGGGGAAGGTTTCTGCGGCCAGCAGGGGCAGTTCGTTGTTGATGTCCCAGGTGTATGACGTGGTGCTGGTGCCCTTGACGGCGCTGGTGCGGTTGCCGTCGGCGTCGTAGCTGTAGGTGGTCGTCCCTTTCGACTTCAGCCGGTTCTCGGCGTCGTAGGTGAGGGTCTCGACTCCGTTAGCGGTCTGGTTGCCGTCGGTGTCGTAGGTGTAGGTCGTGGTGCCGGCGCCGGTGACTGTCTTGGTGAGTTGGTCCGCGGCGTCGTAGGAGTAATTCGTGGTGCCGCTCGGAGCGGTCCGGGTGAGGCGGTTGCCGACCTTGTCGTACGAGTAGGTGGTGGTGGGTGATCCGGCCGGGCAGGTGTCGGCTTGGGTGGACGAGGAGCAGTCGCTCTTCAGCCTTCCGGCGCTGTCGTAGGCGTAGTACTCGGACTGCGTCGCGGCCGTGCCGGTGTGGTCGACGCGTTGGGGCTGGCCGTCGGGGTTCAGGACGGCGTGCCAGGCGGCCAGCGTCGTGGTGCTGTTGGAAGTCTTGACGTCGGTGAGCCGGAGGCTGCGGTCGTAGGTCCTGGATTCGGTGTACCCGTTGGGCTGGGTGGTGCCGGTCAGCAGGCCCGGGAACGCGTGGCTGTATGTCGTTTTCAGCCCGTTGGTGGTGGCTGTGGCGCGGTCACCGTCGGAGTTGTAGGTGTACTTGGTCTGCTGGCCGTCCGGATAGGTGCGGCTGGTCAGTTGTCCGGCGTCGTCGTAGCCGTAGGCGAACTTCTTGCCGGCTGGCAGGCTTATGCTCGTCAGCCTGTCGTCGGCGTCATAGCCGAAGGTGCGTGTGCCCGTGGCGTCCGTGATCTGGTGGCGGTTGCCGACCGCGTCGTAGCCGATGGATATCGCCGGGGTGGAGTCGCTGTAGCGTGTGCCTGTGAGCCGGTTCAGGGCGTCGAAGGTGCTCGTGACAACCGTGCCGCGGGCGTTGGTCGTCTTGTCGAGGTTGCCGTCGGCGTCGTAGTGGTAGCCGACGGTGCGGTCGAGTGGATCGGTGACCGATGTCAGACGGTGCCCGGGATCGTAGGTGTAGATGGTGGTGTGCTGGTTGTCGTCGGTGCGGGTGTGTACATTGCCGGCCGTGTCGTAGCTGTAACTGGTGGTGCCGTTGTCCGGGGCGGTGACGGTCTTGACGCGTCCGAGGGAGTCATAGGCGTAGACCGTGCGACGACCACGCTCGTCCTGCGAAGCGGTCACCTGGTTGAGGTTGTTGTACTCGCGGATCTGCTGCTTGCCGTAGGGGTCGGTGACGCTGGTCTGGTTGCCCGCGGCGTCATAGTCGAATGTGGTGGTGTAGTCCGACGGCGTGTTGTTGGAGAAGTAGCCGCGCGGATCGGTCTCCGTTTCCAGCAGTCCGTCGTCGTTGTAGGACCACGTGGTCTTGCGTGAGAGATGGGACGCCTGTGAGGTGCGGTTGCCGTCGGCGTCGTAACCGTACGTGGTGACCTTGCCCAGCGGGTTGGTGATCGTCTCAAGGAGATCGGCGCGCGTATAGGTGTACTTGGTGACCTTGTTCAGCGCGTCGGTGACCTGGCTGACGTTGCCGTTCTCGTCGTAGTCCGTCGTCGTGACGTGGTTCAGCGCGTCGGTGACCTTGGTGGGCCGGTTGAAGTCGTCGTACGCAGTGGTGGTCAGCGCTCCGGTGGGATCGACGGTTTCGGTCAGGTTGCCATTGTCGTCATAGCCGTACGTGGTCGTGTACTTGCCCGAATCAGCCCCGTCGACGTTGCCGCGTGGGCTCGTCACAGATTGCAGACGGTTCTCACCGTCGTAGTCGTAGGTGGTGCGGCGGCCGGTTTCGTCCACTGCCGCTTTCTGATTTCCGCGGTCGTCATATTCCAGAGTGGCGAATTTTCCGTCCGGGTCTGTGGTCTTGCTCAGTTGGTTGGCTGCGTTGTACTCGTACGCTGTGACCCGGCCGAGCGCGTCCGTAACGCTCTTGACGTTCCCGTTGTCGTCGTACCCGTAGGTGGTCGTGTGCTGGGCCGGGTCGGTCACCTTCCACAGGCGTCCACGGGCGTCGTAGTCATAGGTAGTGGTGTACTTGTCCGGGTCGGCTCCCTGTACGTTGCCCCGGGGATCCGTCACCGTCTTCACGCGGCCGGCGTCGTCATAGCCATAGGTGGTCGTGTGGCCTTCGGGGCTCGTCTCCGCTTTCACCAGGCCCGCGTCGGTGTAACCGTAATGAGTGACGCCGCCGCCGGGTGCGGTTATGGTTTCGACCTGGCCGCCCGTCGTATAGGTGTAGTCCGTCTCGCCGGCCGGCCCGGTGATGGTCTTTACCCGGTCACTGCTGCCGTCGTAGCTGTATGCCGTGGTGTAGCCGCGGCCGTTCGTGTAGGACTTGAGGCGATCTGCGGAGTCGAAGTCGAAGGCCTGCGTGACACCGTCCGTGACCTGCGTCTTCAGGTTGCCGCGGTCATCGAATGTGCGTGAGGTCTCGTTTGCGTTGCCGTCGTACTCCGAGGTGAGGTTGAGTTTCCCGTCGTAGCCGCGGTCCGTTCCTCCGCCTTCGGGGCGGTAGGTCCGCATCAGAACGCCCGCCTCATAGACGTCCGTCCAAATGCCTTTTGCGGGGTCAGTCATACTGGACGCGCCGGAACCCTCAGGCGCACCGGTGGTGGGAGTCCATGTGAAGCTGTACTTGCCACCCAGGGCGTCAATCTGCTCGCGGATCCGACCGGTTGCCGCGTCGTAGGTGTTCCGGGTGACGGTGTTCCCGTTGGGGTCGATGACCGTGGTGAGGCGTCCGTCTAGGTAGCCGTACTGAATGGCCCCGCCGTCGAGACCGGTCACCGACGTGAGCTGGCCGCCGGTGTAGCCGTATGACACCTTCCTGCCATCAGCCAGCGTGACCGAGTCCAGACGCCCCGTCGCCGTGCCGACATCGAATTTCGCGGTCCGCCCCGCCGCATCGCTGATGGTCGCCAGTCTCCCACCGGAATAGCCCAAGGACAGCCCCCTGTCCGCTCCGTCCACCCACCCCGTCATACGACCGGAGGTGTCGAAGATGCGGCTCGTGTGATCGGAGTTGGTCACCGAGAACCCGTCACTGGTCGCAGCTAGTTCATAACGGACAGGGACAGGGGCCTCGTACGAGCCTTCGCTGTTCTTCGTGAACTTGACAGAAGCCCCGTCCGGTTCGACGAGCGTGACCGAATCCGCAGCCACGGTCAGGTGCGACTCGAAGGGGAGCTTCCACCCCCGCCCCAACAAGCCATCCGTGTCCGTGTCAGCCGACGAGTAGGAACGCGACAACGTCAGCGGCATTCCCTTGCCGGGTACGACCGCGTCAGTCACGGTCTCCGTGACGACACCCGTCGCGGTATTCACCGGATCGGCGATGAGCGTCTGGTAGAAACAGGTGCACCGGCCGGAGAGATCACCGTCGATGCCGGGGGTATGGACGGCAGGTGCCGCAGGGCTGGTGACAGCCGTCGTCCATGCGGTCGGAAGCCAGTACTCCCGGTATGTCAGCTTCTGCTGGTTGGGAACCTTGTACCAGTGATTGGTCATCTTCGTGGCAAAGGAGACCTTGGCGTAGTACGCCGTCCCGTCATTACCGGCCAGCACGCCGTCAGCCAGGGACCAGGTACAGGTCTTTGGAGCACTGCCGCCCAGCCAACTCAGGCAAAGGCTCGAAGTCTCCGCGCTTCGAGAGGTATCCCTGCTGGTCAGTCGTGTGGCCACCAACTTGTTGTCCGATGCCTGGTACAGATCCAGGCGCAGCATCTGCGGTATGGATGTCGTCCAGCCCGTCTCCAGATACCAGGTGGTGCGCCCAGGCCGGTAGTTCGGATACACATGGGGGTTGACCGGCAGGCTGGACGGCAGTGTTGTGACAACGCCGGCAGGATCGAGTTGGGACTCGTCGGCGACAATGTAGGTATCGCCCCACAACGCACCCTCGAAGGCGTCGTCGGCTTCAGTACTCCGAGGTGCCGGTTCGTCTGAAACCCCGAGGCTTTCAGCAGAAACTGCTGCCGGGTTCCCATGCCTTTCCGCCGTCGCCGTTGCCTTCTCGCTTGCCTGCAGCGCTTTGCGTACACGCCCGTCGTTGCGTAACTCCGGGCGTAATGCCGCGAGTTGGTCATCGCGTTGCACCTGCGCCTTACGCTGCTTGGCGGTCATCACCCTGGCAGGTTCCAGAGGAGCCGACGTTCTCTTGGCGATCGGCGTCTGCGCCCCGACATCAACTTCACCAGACCGACTTGGTACAGCACGCAGTGCACCGCTACACACCAGTGCCACCAGTAACGCATTGGTGACGACCAGACGAACTCCCCGCGCACGCTTCCGCACGAGCCCCTCCCTCGGCTGACGACCACGCCCCGACATAAGGCAATCCACCCCACCCGTCAGGGACACAACAAGAGAGGTCATAGCCTCATGTTGGAGCGGCCACACGTGACTATTGTCACGACAAAAACTGCGCAACCTTCACGCCACCCACACGGATGGCCTTCGATTTACGCGACTCAGAACGCGTAAGCGCAGCACCGCCTACTGACGTTGTAGGCATGGTGTCGTCAGGGTGAGGCCGGTGCCGGCAAGGCAACCATCGAGGAGATCGGGCCGGTACTGGACCTGCTGCAGTCCCCGCCGGAGGATGCGCATCAGCCGGGCGGGGTCGGTGATGGCGGTGTTGGCCTGGCAGTGCCTGCGGAGCAGGGCCCAGATGCTCTCGACCGTATTGGCCTGCGGCGCGAACGGAGGCAAGTAGTGGACCACGATCCAGTCCTGAGCGTTGATGAACGCACGTAAGTGGCGGTCGCATTGGAGGTCGGACAGACACCCCGTCCGCCGCCGCTCGCCTCCGAACGGCCCCGCTGGGCCCCCCCGGTGGGGCTGGTCAGGGGTTTTGCCAGGAGGCTGGGTCCGCTGCCAGGTGGTTCACCAGGGGTGGGAGGCGGGATGTGGCGAGGTCGGTCAGGGTGACGCCCTCCAGGATCTTGCGGACGTTCGCGCGCAGCGCGATCCACAGCGGCAGCAGGGGTTCGGCGGTGCCCGTGTAGGTGAGGCTCGACGGGCGTTCTCCGCGTACCGAGACGATCGGGCCGTCCACCGCCCGGATGACGTCCGCGACCGTGATCTCCGCCGGCTGCCTGGCCAGCCGGTACCCGCCGCCACCGCCGCGCCGGCTGGACACGATCCCGGCGCGCCGCAGATCGCCCAGGATGCCCTCAAGGAACTTGTGGGGGATGTCCTGTACAGAGGCGATTTCCTCTGCCTTCACCGGGCCGTTACCCTGCCGTACGGCCAACTCCAGCGCCGCCCGCACCGCGTAGTCCGCCCGTGCCGAGATCCTCATGGGTCCATTGTGGGGCGTACCGCCGGGGAGAATGGCCGGACCGCGCCCCCGTAGGACCGCCCGGGAGGAACCCCTTGGCGCTCAGCAGACGTACCTTCAGTGCCCTCGCGGGCTCCGCCGCGCTCGGCTTCGCCCTGGGCGGCAGCGGCGGCCCGGGGGCGCTCTCGGCGTACGCGGCGCGCAGTGTGCCGACCGGCCCCGCACCGGCCCCGCCGAGCGCGGACCGGCGCCGGCACACGGTCGGCTACGACCGTCACTCCCTGCTCGTGGACGGCAGACGCCTCGTGGTCTGGTCCGGCGAGATGCACCCGTTCCGGCTGCCGAGCCCGTCCCTGTGGCGGGACGTGCTGCAGAAGATGCGGGCGCACGGCCACAACACGGTGAGCGTCCCCGTCGCCTGGAACCACCACTCCCCCGCCCCCGGACGCTACGACTTCAGCGGCGTCCGCGACCTGGACCTGTTCCTGCGCACGGCCGCCGAGACCGGGCTGTACGTCATCCTGCGCCCCGGCCCGTACATCGACGCGGAGGTGGACGGCGGCGGCTTCCCCGGCTGGCTCACGGTCACCGACGGAACGGCGCGGACGGCGGATCCCGTCTATCTGTCGCATGTCGACGCGTGGTTCACGGCGGTGAACCGGATCGCCCGCCGGCACCAGTTCACCGACGGCGGCGGCACGGTCCTGCTGTACCAGATCGAGAACGAGTACGACGCCCGCGCGGACCAGCCGACCGCCCGCGCGTACATGTCCCACCTGTACCGGAAGGTGCGGGCGGACGGCATCGACGTACCGCTGTTCCACAACGACAGGGGCCCGAGCGGCCACTGGGTGGCGGGGTCGTTCGACACCGGCGGGGACAAGGGCGGCTGGCTGTACGGCTTCGACGACTTTGCCGAGCCGTCCGGGACCCCGCAGGACCGGGGGCGGTTCGGCACCGGCGGCAGGGCGGCCCGCGCCGGTGCGAGCCCGCGCACGCCGGGTTTCGTCGCGGGGTTCGGCGACGGCCGGTACGACCCGTGGGGCGGGGCCGCCTTCGACGGCAAGGGGTACGCCGAGGCGCGGCGCACCCGGGACGCGGCCTTCGAACGCCGCTTCCACCTCACGAACGTGGCCAACGGTCTGACCCTGCACAACGTCCGCATGGCGTTCGGCGGCACCTCGTGGGGCTGGCTGCCCGCACCGGTCGTCTACACGTCGTACGACTACGGGGCGGCCATCGACGAGGCCCGCAACGTCACCCCCAAGATCGCCCCGATGCACCAGCTGGGTCATCTCCTGCAACGGGTGCCGGACTTCGCCAGGCTGGACCGGGCGGCGGATGTGACCGCGAAGGGCCTCAAGGTCTACCACCTCACCAATCCGGACACCGGGTCCCATGTGTATGTGGCGCGCAACGACGGCGCCGAGGCGGTCACCACGACGCTGCCGACCGCGGCGGGCGGCGTGGAGGTCACCGTCCCGGCCCGGGACGCCCGGCTGCTGACCACCGGACTCTCCCTCGGCAGACGGACCTTGCGGTACAGCACCGTGCAGCCCATGTTCCGGCTCACCGCCGGCCGCCTGGACATCGCGCTGTTCACCGGGCCGCGCGGCGAGATGGCCCGCCTGGTGCTGGACTGCCCGAGCGAGCCGCTGGTCAACCGCCTGGACCCGGACGGCGCCTGGGTGTACGAGCGGGGCGCCCTGCATGTGTCCGTGCCGCTCGGCGAGGGCGGGCTCACCCGGGTGCTGGTCGAGCACGGCGAGAGCGAGACGCCGCTGCTGCTGCTGTTCGCCGACGAGGCGACCGCGCTGCGGCTGTTTCCGTACGACACCCCGTCCGGGACGGTGCTGGTGTACGGCCCCGCGCTGCTGCGCGAGGCCGTCCTGGACGGCTCCACGGTCCGGCTGACCGGCGACACCGTGCAGGAGACCGGCCTTGAGGTGTGGGGGCCGCGCGGGATCGACGCCGTGGAGTGGAACGGGCGCCCGGTGAGCACGCGCGTCACGCTGTCCGGCAGCCTGACGGCCGAGGCGCTGCTGCCGGGGGTGCCGGAGGTCACGCTGCCCGCGCTGGGCGGCTGGCGCCGGGCGGCGGAGAACCCCGAGTCCGCGCCGGAGTTCGACGACTCGGCGTGGCGGGTGGCCGACAAGCGGACGTCGCACAGCACGACGCCGGTGCCGAAGGGCGGGCCGGTCCTGTTCGCCGACGACTACGGCTTCCACTACGGCGACGTCTGGTACCGGGGGCACCTGACCGGCACGGCCGGCCTGGAGAAGGTGACCCTCGGCTACAGCACCGGCACCCAGGGCATGCTGATGGCCTGGCTGGACGGCGAGCCGCTGGGTGTGCACCGGATGCCGGTGCCGGACGAGAGCACGTCCGGCCGGGGCACCTGGACGGACACGGCGGTGTTCGCGCTGTCGGCGCTGCCCCGCCACCGGCGCGAGCGGCTGCGCCGCGGCCTTGCGGCGCCCGGCGGGCATGTGCTGTCCGTGCTGGTCCGGCGCATGCAGCACGACCGGGACGGCGGAGCCGCGGACACGCACAAGGCGGCACGCGGGCTGACCGGGGCGGGCTTCCAAGGGGCCGCGCCGACGGTGCGGTGGCGCATCCAGGGTGCGCCGGCGCCGGACGCGGCGCGCGGGCCGATGAACAACGGCGGGCTGTACGGGGAGCGGGAGGGCTGGCATCTGCCGGGGTTCGCGGACGGCGGCTGGCGTCCGGTCGAACTGCCGTACCGCGGCCGGGAGCAGGGCGTGGCCTGGTACCGGACCACGTTCCGGCTGACGGTGCCCGGCGGCGTCGACGCCTCGGTCGGTCTTGTCCTGGACGACGACCCGGCCCGCGCCTACCGCGTGCAGGTCTTCCTGAACGGCTGGAATCTGGGCCAGTACATCAACGACGTGGGCCCGCAGCACACCTTCGTGCTGCCGAACGGCATCCTGAACACCCGTGGCACCAACACCCTGGCACTGGCCGTGCTGTCCGACGGCACCACGGAATCGGGACCGGGCGAGGCACGCCTGACCCTCCTGGGCAGCGCGTCCGGCGGCACCCCGGTCACCCAGGTGGCCTCCCCGGGGAGCTGAGGTTCAGGCGATCAGCAGCCAAGTACACCCTCCCGCGCGGCACGTGACCAGAGGGCCTGTTGGCGGGCGTTGAAGCCCATGCGATTCCAGTGGAAGAGGACGTGCCGGGCCAGGACGCCACGGAGTCCCAGCCCTAGGCGCCCCTCACGCGCAGCGTCCGCGAGGGCGCGGCCTCCGTGTTCCATGCCGGTCACCCAGTTGCCCAGCGGTGTGAGCGGCCCGTCGGCGAGTGCGGGGCCGGTGTCGCGCAGGAGCAGTTGCCGCACTGCGTCCGCCAGGGCGCTGACCTTGTCGAGGGGTACGTCGTCGGCCAGTGGTCGTCTGGCCTCGACTTGTCCCCAGACATCGCCCTGTTCACCCCATTCCAGCCCCGCGGCCCGCAGGAACAGGGTGGTGACGAGCAGTGAGGTCGCCTTGGCATCGAGGCCGGTGGCCCCCACAGCAGCGTCCTGCTGGTAGTCGAGCACGCCGACGCTGTCCGTGTGGAAAATGGAGTGAGCGATCGTCATGCCGTCCACGCCGCCGAACGCGAGAGTCTCCGGCTCGTACAGCGACGGCCACCAGTCCTTCACGACGCCCCAGGACACGGCGCTGTCGAGGGCTTCGCCGACGTGGGTGATGGCGTCCTCGGCCGGCGTGTCCGGGCTGTGTTGAAGGCGTAACCGCCAACAGGGGTGCTTGCGCAGGAACCACCACGCTCCGACGTGCGCCCCGCGCAGGGACGGCAAGAGGTAGGCACGGAAGGCCCGTTCTGCGGTGGGATAGTCCGCGAACTGGATATACACCTGGTGCCAGTCCGCAGGGCACGTATCGAGTGCCGCCCGGCCGGCGGCGCGGTATCGCTCGACCGCATCGGCCAGCCGGCCGGAGGACATCCGTGCCTGGCGGGCCGCATCCGCGATCGGTTCTCCGCCGAGAACCGACAGGACGGCGTCCTCCACTGGACTGGCGTCGTAGGGATCCACCATGTCGTGTCCTCAGCTCAGGAGCAGGCAGGCGTCCCAGTCGGTCACTGGCTCGGCTCCTGGTTCGACGCTCTGGAAGGCCAGCATCGCCCCGGCCGCTCCTTCGAGAAGTCCGGGCTCATCCGGCGGGTCGACGGCGAGGAAACGCTGACGCAGCGACGGAAGCCGATCGGTGAACAGGTAGGGAACCTCTGCATCCTCGGCGACTCGCTGGACGGTTCGGAGGAGCCCACCGATGCCGTGGCACAGGCCACGGTTCGTGAGCTGGTCGAGCTGGGTCGGATCGTCCAAGCAGTACAGCAGGGCTCGCTCGGCCATCCGCTTCCGGTCCTCATCGCCCAGAGCGATGGCGGCGAGCTGCTGCGCGCGAACCAGGCCGGGCGTGCCGTAGCACCAGGATGGCGCGGCCGGGAGGGCGGGCGCAGGGCCCGCCGCGCTGATCCACCGGGGCCAGCGGGTCCCCCGGTGGTCGTTCAGCCGTATCCGGTCGAGCCAGCGGCAGATCCTCGCCATGGCGATGTCGTGGGCCTCGATGGCGATGCCGCGCCGTTTCGCCAGAGCGAGCAGGGCGAGGGGGCCGGCGATGCCGTGCGCGAGACCTGCGTTGGCGTGACCGCTGGGTGTGGCTGCCTCGTCGCTGGCAGGGGCGTGGCCGACCCACCAGCCCGGCCGCTGTTGCCCGTCGAGGCCGGTGACCGGTTCGGTGAGCCGGACCAGGTATTCCAGCACGCGCCTGAGTTCGTAGCCTTCCGGCTGTCGGCGCAGGAGAAGCGCGCCCAGGCCGGTCAGCCCCCGGAACAGGTCGTACTCGGCGAAGGAGGTGTAGCCGCCCCGGTCGATGCGTGCGTGGGCAGCGGCCAGACTGCGGCGTGTGTGCGCGGCCACGGTGCCATCAAGAGTGTGCAGGGCGCCGGCATACCGACCGCTGTCGGCGGCGGCCAGGTGCAGAACGTATGTCATCGCTGGGGCGCCCAAGAACAGGCTCGCCTCATCTCCGTCGATCAGCGGGCGGACGACGGCGAGTTCCCGGTGGACTGCCTGCCATGGGGTGAGGCCGCGGTGGGCGCGTTCGATGTGAAGGAGAGCAGTTCCGAGGGGGCCGTGCGCGAGGGACTGCCGGGCGGCGACGGCCGTATCGGTGATGGAAGGGGCGGCCGTCACCGTTCGGCTCCTTGGGTGCGAATGGTCCAGGACAGGGCGGCGGTACGAGCGAGGCGACGGCAGGCGGCTTCGGCGGCGGGGTCGATTCCGGCCGCACGGTTGTGGTGCATGTGCAGCAGGGACGGCAGCACCGTGGCCGGATCGGTGCGGGCCGCTTCGAGCTCCTGGCGGTAGTCAGCCAGGGCGCTGCGGCGCAGCGCCCATACCGCGGCCAAGTGATCACCGCGCGGGAGGTCCCGGACAGCGAGGTGGGTAGAGCCTGCATCAGCAAGCCGTACGGCCATGGCTTGCACGTCGCGAGGGACGGCGCCGCCCTCGCCCTTCAGGAAGTTGTTCGTCAGCCACGCCCATCCCGCTGCCGCAGACCCCAGGAAGGCGGTGGCAATGTCCACGATGCTGGCCGCGGTCAGGGCTGGACGGTAGCTGTCCGGGAGTGGGATGACGAGCTGCGCGAGCGCGGCGGCGGAGTCGGCTGCGAAGAACCGCTCTGCGGCCTCCAGAGTGGACCCGATGCCATAGCGCCCGGTCTCCGGGGTGTCGGTGTCCCACTGCACCCGCTGGATCAGGCCCTCGCTGCGCAGCTCGGCTGCCCAGGCGGCGATGCGCGAGGCGGCGTCGCCGAAGGCGTCCGGGGACGACATGCGCATGCGCAGCCGCAGGTGGCTGTCGGGGTCGGCATAGCGGACGAACCAGAAGTCCGGCCTCTCGGCTCCCCAGTTGATCAGCAACCGGGGGAGGTGGGTGGTCAAGACGTCCGCTGCGCGGTCGGCGTTGCCGTACAGCTTCACGTACACCCGCTCGGAGGCGCCCGGGAGGAGGTCGGTGTTCCGGCCTACGACGGCCGTCGGGCGGAAGCGCGGAGCGGGGGTGGCCTGCTGGTCGGAAGTGAACGGCATGGTGACCTCGTGGGCGCGCCCTATCCAACCGAACTCGCTCTCGGGGGGCGCTTCGTGCAGCACTACGGTTTTGTGGCGGTCCATCTCGGCCCGAAGAAGTTGTTGGTGGGCGGGGATGTCCAGGTCCAGGCGGAGCCGCTGGTCGTCGCTGCCGACGTACACGGTGCGGGGCACGCCGTAGCGGATCCGCCAGTCAGTGAACCGGAACACCCAGTTGCCATCACTCAAGTCGCGGGTGCGGAGCCGCCAGCGGGCGGCGGACAGGATGGTGCGGCCGACGCGCACTTCGGGCAGGAACGGCAGTCGTTCCGCAGCGCCCCAGGCGAAAGGGAGCAGGACGGCAGTGTGCGAGCGGTGCAGCTCACACACGAAACGGACCAGTGGGTGAGTGGCGCTGCTGAGTTCGACGGCGTTCATGACCGACGGCTCGATGAACTGGCCCGTGCTCAGCGACACCAGGTAGAGGCGTTGTGAGTCGGTGAGAACGCCGAGATCGTCCAGGTCGAGCGTGGCTCCGGGGTTGTTCTCGCCTACGGACAGGGCTTTCGCCACGACAGCCGGAGCCCGGCCGACGTTACGGGTCCGGAGCCGCAGCGGCGGGCTGGAGACCTGACCGCGAGCGGCGCCTGCGGTGAGCGACGGCAGGCTGGCGTACGCGGCAGTCATTCGGTCCCGGTCGGACTGCTCCAGCATGGTCAGGAAGCGGCCCGTGGTGGTGCCGGCCGCCAGGGACAGGCCGGCTGCGGTCAGCCTGAACCGGCCTTGGTCCAGGTCCTCGGTGGAGCGCGCCAACACGGTGAAGCACAGCTCGACGTGTGCGGGGACTTGGGTGGGATCGCCGAGGGAAAGGGCCTCCAGGTCCTCTTCGGTGAGGACGATCTCACGCTGATCGCCCAGGGCTGCGCCCTGGGCGAGGGCGAGCAGGTGTTCGTCACGGAGGCTCGTGGCCACCACTGGGCGCTTCAAGACCGTGCCTCGGTAGCTGCTGGGAAAGCCGATGCCCGTGTCCGGGTCGGTGAGGTCGCGCACGGGGACGATGGCGCCCATGCTGTAGCGCTCCAGGAATCGTGTCCGGTAGTCCTGCCACGCCGGCGTGCCGTTCGGGAACGGGGTGATGCGGGCGATGGTCTCCAGAGCGTGCACCGCCTCCTGGGGCACGGCCGCCGGCAGCACGACCTCGCAGTCCGGGCGCAGGTTGACCATCAGGCTGCGCCCGGTGGTGCCCGTGACGGCGTTCATCC
The DNA here is from genome assembly GCF_057537855.1 of Streptomyces diversicolor. NCBI lineage: Bacteria > Bacillati > Actinomycetota > Actinomycetes > Kitasatosporales > Streptomycetaceae > Streptomyces > Streptomyces diversicolor. The sequence goes on along the minus strand of NZ_BAAJXA010000011.1, from coordinate 242,548 downwards.
GCGCGGTGGCCTGGGCGCGAAGAGCCCGTTGCTCTTGCTGCGGAGCGACGTCGTGGTGGGAAAGGAGGCCGTGAATGTGCCGCAGTTCCTCAGCTGTCTCGGACGCGACGCGGGCGTCGTCGAGTTGCGCGATCAGGTGTCCGAGTGGGTCATCGCACGTCATGGGGGCGTCGAGACTGGTCAACAGCACGCGATGCTCAACGAGGTTGCGCAGCATGCCGTCGACCACGGCGAGCGGGGCATCCGGGTACTCACTGTGCAGCTTGACCGCGATGTCCCCGACCGCGATCGGGGTACGGGCGAGGGCAAGTACCGCCTCAACGGCCGGTGTGCGCCGCAGCGTCGTCTCGGTGGGACCATCCGTGCCCGGCTGGTTGTGCACGCTGACCCGGGCGCCTCGCACGGTGCAGGTGGGATCGGCCACGACGATGAGGTGCCGCAGCACGTCCGGATCGCGTTCGAGGCTCGTGACGACGTCGTGAAGCCACACGGCGTCGGCCTGTGCGAAGGCCCGGTGGTCAGTTCCCCACCGCACGTGGGCGTTGCCGGCTATGCGTATGGGGGCGGGTCCGGCAAACAGCCCGAACGGCGTCGCTCGGTATCGCATCCGCAGCAGGTAGCGGGCCAGGGATGCGGCGGTGCGCTGGAGCGACTTCGGCCGCTGCCCCTCGTCGCTCAGCACCCTTCGGACGGAGTCGGCGAGGTGAGGTGCGGCAAACTCGATCGCTGCTGCTCGGGCATCGTCGGCCCAGACCTGGGTGATCCACTCGCGCCACTGTTCGATGTCCGTAGTGCTGTCACCGGCCGGCGAGGGCCAGGGAGGCAGCGGTGCTGCCAGCGGAAACACCGACGCCCTAATCATGCTCGCGTCAACTCCGTGATACATGGCCAAGCCTCCTTCTTGGTCTCGGTGGTGCGGGGCCGGGCCGACCGTCATGGGCTCGGCCCCGCACCTGGTGCGTCAGCCGCCGACGCAAGTGCTGTTGGAGCAGGCGGACTGGCAGGTGGAGCCGCAGCCATCGCCGGTGTCGTTCAGCAATGCGCCGACGATCGGGGCGGAGGCGACGGTCTCGATGTCGAGGTCGAAGTCCGAGTCTCCAACGACCGTGAAGTCCGTGGCGGCCTGCAGGGTGGTGCCGTTGATCTGCGGTGCCATCTCGTTCTCCTCGCTACAGGGGTGGGTGGATGTGCGTTGCTGACCTGGACGGGGTGCTGGAGGCGTCACGGCCAGGCGATCGTGACCCGCGTGTGCGGCCGGTCGATGATCCGCCCCGCGGGAAGCTGGTCGTCCGGGGTTCCGGCCGGATAGACCTCGATGCGCGCCCTGTCCTCGCGGTGGTCGCGGTCCCAAGACTGGATCTCCGAGAGCAGGCGCTCGGCGACCTTCTGACCCTGAGGTCCGTGGCCGACCGCGCCCAGCTCGAACCGGTCGGGATCGTCGGTGGCGCGGACGGTCCGGTAGGCGAAGCTGCCGCCGTCGACGAGGGTCGGCACGCCGAGCGGTGAGGCGGAGGCGACCAGGCCGCGCTGCCGGGCAGCGGGCTTCGCGGCCATCAGGGGGAGGTTGTCCAGGGCGGTCGTCAGCCACAGGTCCAGGTGCTCGTTGGACTCGTCACCCGCAAGGGTCACGCCGGACCAGGCCGTGGTGCGGGGCGTTTGCAGGGCGGCGCTCAGGGCTTCGGTGTCGGGTTCGGGGTGGCCGTCCAGCCGCAGGCCGATCTCTTCGCCCTCGGTGTCGTGGATGAGGGCCACGCGCATGCGGTTCTCGCCGGCGCCCTGCATCGGTACGAAGCCGCACAGCTCGAACCCGTCGCTGACCAGGCGCTCGCCGTCGCGTACGAGGGCGATGGTCCGGGTCATGCCGCGCATGCGCAGCGGGACGACGAGCCGGCCGCCTTCGGTGAGCTGGTGAATCCAGGCGGGCGGGATGTCGGCGGCCTGCACGGTGACGATGATCCGGTCGTACGGGGCGTGGGCCCCGTCGCCGTTCTCGCCGTCGGCGGTGACGACGGTGACGTTCCGGTAGCCGGTCGTCTTCAGGAAGTCCTTCGCGCGCTGGGTGACATCGGGGTCGATGTCCATCGTGACGACGTGGCCCTGCTCACCCACCAGCTCGGCGAGGTAGGCCGCGTTCACACCGCCGGAGCCGATCTCCAGGACGCTCATCCCCGACCGGATGTCGGCCTGTTCGATCTGCACGGCCTGGATGCGCGGGGCCGACACCGAGCTGATGTGTGCCGTTGGCGTCGGTCTTGGTGATCGCGGCCTGTTCGGGCTCGTAGACCTTGGCCATGTCCTGATCGGGAGTGGCCAGGTGGCGGGGAACCGAGCGGAACGCAGCCACGACGCGGGCGCTGCGCGCGGCGCGGAGTGCAATGAGCTGTTCCACCATCCTGTCGCGCAACTCCTGCTCGGACGCAGAGGGCTTGTTGCTGTTGTCAGTCGCCATGCTGGGGACGCTATCCACGAACGATCTCCTTCTCGGCGCCGTGCCGAGGCGGTTGGGGGGTGATGTTGACGCAGGCCGACGGGCCGGGGCGTGACAGACCTGCCTCGGGGCGGCATGGGCCTACGCGGCCATCAGGCGACCGCCGTCAGCTCCGCGACCCGGGTGAACTCCTCCTCCAGGCGGTCGCGTCCGAGGGCGGCGAACTCGCGGTCCAGGTCCGCCGGTGTCACGTCATGGAGTTCCACCATCGTGCGGGCGGCGCGGACCCAGGGAGCCCACTCCGACCCGTACTTCACCTGCTCCATGTGGCAGCCGGGGATGGGCTGGAGCGTCACGGGATGGTGAAGGGGACCGACGACTCCCCACGCGGGCACGCGTCTCGCCCAGGCCGCCACGAAGCGCCCACCCCGCAGGGCACGGCAGAGCTGGATGGAGATCCCGGCGCACGGTACGCAGACCGGCGGGCTCGTCGTACGCTCCCCCTCCCGGACCGCACCACAGGAGTCCCGCAGGAGAAACAGATGCGGACCGTGCGGGTCCGGCGGCATCCGAGCGCAGACCTGGCACATCATGTTCAGCATCGCGCGGCGCTGCCGGTACGGATGGACGTTCCGCAGCTGCGGGCTGCCCCGGCGCCGCTTCGGCCGCAGCGCGTACCGGGCCCACAGCACACCGAAACTGTCCCGGTCGTACGGGGTTTCATCCGCGTACGCGATCCCCGGGACCACGCGGCGGCGGACGATCGGACACGACAGCAGCCTTTCCTCACTCCATCCGGCGATGTACGGGACAACACCTGGCGGTGCCGGAGGCAACACGATCGAGAACCTTCCTTCGTCGGGATGCAAGTGACGGCCGGCACACCGCAGGGCATCACGGGGCCGGGAGCGCCGGACCGGGCCTGCCGGCGCCCGCGGGGAGAGCCGGGAACGGGAAACCGGCGGGCACCGGCCCTCCCCGGTCAGCTCTGCACCTAACGGGTCGTGGCTCCTCATGCGATCACCCGCGGGGTGCCCGTCAGGGCGTCCTGCTGCTTCACCGACGGCACCCGGTGCAGGTGCTGGGGATCGGTGAGGTGACCGGTGCCGTGCGGGAGCGTCACCCAGTACGGGCCCGGAGGGGAATTCAGGTCCAGGCGCGGCACTCCCACATAGTGGGCGTACGGGCGGGTACCGCCCAGGCACTCCGCTCCCGCCGCGGCGAGGTCGCCGGGCCACTCGCGGTCAGTACCGGGCGGCACCAGGACGTACAGGAACGGCCGGTAAGGGTCACAGAACATCGGACCCGTCACCCGCAGTTCGGCCAGTCGGCGGCGCAGCTGGGCGTGGCGGTCCGGGTCCACGCCGAGCGGTGTGTACGGCACGCGTGCGGCGTCCCACACGATGCCCGCGGTCAGCAGGGCGATGCCCTGCGTCGTCCACTCTTCACACGCCGCTTCGTGGAACGTGGCCGCCTGGTACAGCCAGGCTTCGGCCACCGCGCGGCGCTCCCGGTCCTCCCCGCGCAGTACGAGTACCGGGACCCGCGGCGCCGGGCTCCCGGTGGGCTTCACTGCGCCACTCCTTCGGCTGTGGACGGCGCAGTAGCCACCTCGGAAAGGAACGCCTGGTTGTCGCGCAGCCAATCCTCCAGATCCGAGGCGACGGGCGTCTGGGGGCACGCGGTGGCGACGATGCCCTTGGCCTGGCCGCTGGTGACCGCGTTCCTGGCAGCGGGCCAACCGCGGCGCTCCTGGAACGGGATGGTGGCCGGGCTCGGGTCGGTTACCTCCCCTATCACCACCCAGTCACGCGCGTCGGCGTAGCGGCGCAGCTGGGTCATGACGTCCCGCTCGTCCTGGCCGGGCTCGGGGCAGCCGTAGAGCACGACGGTTGCTCGGGAGGGAAAGCCACTCGCCGCGTCGGCGATGTTGCGGCGCCGGGAGAGGTCGCCGGGTGTCCTCGTCATGCCGGTAACCGTGCCGCTACACGCCGTGTTGGTACAGAAAGGAGGCGGACGACTATGAGAACCCGTCAGATTCCAAGTCGTCTGCCTCGCACCACACTTGACGGACGATCAGCCGCAAGTCGTCCGCTACATACCAATCAGTGGCTCACAGGGCTGTCTTCGACGTCGCCGGCAGGAAACCCTGGATGCCCGGAGACACCCCGATCAGCTCCGACACCCGCCGCAGCCTCGCCGTGGAAGCCTTCCCGACTTTCTGCACGATCACCCCCGGCAGGGTCTGGTGGCGTGCCCACTGCGGGGCGCTGCGCAGCGTCTCTTCCAGCGTGTCGAGGGACGCGTCCCACTGCTTCGCGTCGGCCTGCGCCATCGCTTTGTCCATCGCGTACCGGTTCCGTGCGGCTTCCGTCAGCGCCGACACGTCGGCGATGGAGTCGATGAGTTCCAGGGCCTTACCCGTCTGTCCAAGCGCGACGTTGATACCGACGGCCTGCGTCGTCGCGGACACCGGCCCGAACAGGGTTCCGTGCGCACGCACCTCCCGGCCCATCCGGGCGCCGGTGGCGTGGGACTGAGACAGGAAGTCCGCTGCCCGCGCCTTGTCACCCATCCGGGAGGCGACCACCGCGGCGAAGTTCACATGGCTGCCGTACGCCGTCAGTTCCTCCGGTGTCGCCTTGGAGAACCGGGGCTCAATGTCCGCCGCAGACTTCTCCGCCAGTGCCAGTGCCTCCGGCAGGCGGGCGTCCCGCAGGTACACCCACGACCGGCCCGACCCGACCAGGGCCACCCGCAGGTCGTCCGCGCCCCGCTCGGCCGCCTGCTGGGCGTGCCCGATCGCCGCGTACGCCAGGTCGCGAGCACCCATGAGGTTCGCCACGTACCCGGCGATGCGGTAGGCGTCGGAGAGCACCCCCCACGCCTGGGCTTGCTCCCCGTCGGGCTGCTGGTGCAGTCGGGCGGCGACCGCCGTCAGGAACGGTGCGACAAGCGCACCGGCCTGCACGTAACGGCCCCGCCAGTACAGGTCCCAGCACCGGTCGGTGGTCTCTTGCAGTTCCTCGAACGTGGCGGGCTCGGCCGTGTCAGGGAGGATGCCGGCGGCCGTGTCGTGGACGGCCCGCGACAGGTCGCGGATCACCGTGCGATCGCCCTGGTCCAACGCCCGGCGGGGTGCCTGCTGGCCGAGAATGACGGAGGTGTCCACGCTGAGCGCGTCGGCGATGGCAAGGAGAGTGGGCAGGGACAGTGCCTTGTCCTGCTCTGCTTTCTGAATGGTGACGATTGACAGGTCCGTCATCTCGGCAAGGTCGGACTGCCGGATCTCGCGGCCTCGGAGGATCTTGATTCGTTCACCCGTGCTGTAGTCGCTCCATTGGGGCATACCGGCTCCATTCCTAGCGTCCACTAGGTACGGTACCCCCGCTTTGCCGGGGGGAGACTGCGAAGCCCCTTACGCACGCATTACGTAAGGGGCTTTCGCATGCCCGGAGTTGGGCACGGCACGGAGCAGACCGGCGTGCCTGTGCGCATCGCCTGGCCGGACGGCGCCAGCCGCTGACCGGGCAAGAGCCGCGCGAGCAGCGCGTCGAGGTCGGATGCGTCCACACGGACCGACATGACTGAGCCGCACCCCGGGAGCGGTTGAAGGGCGACGCTCAGTCTCGGGACGGCAGCACGAGGACACTTCGGGAACGTTTGAGGTCGGGGCTTTCGCGCCGCGGCGGAATCCGCGATCGTTCCAGGTTGAACCACGCTCGTCCGATCACCTGACGCGAACACATCCGGGCGCGTAATCTCGGACGAGCCGCCGTCCGGCGGTGTGAAGGGGGAGGCGATGGACATCGCGGGCGCGCGGCAGCGGGCGGCCCGGATCGCCACGCGGCTGCGGAGCCTTCGGCCCGGCTCGGCCGAGCGCACGCTCGCCGCCGCGCTGGCCCGAGCGGTGCGCGCCAGACCCCGTCCGCCCTCCGACATCGGCGAGTTGTGCCGGGCCCTGTGCGAGGAGATGAGCGCACGGCGCGGCGGCCGGCCCGTCGAGCTGCGCTTCGAGCGGTTCCCCGACGAGATCGAAGTCACCGGCCTGTGGGTGGAGTTCGCCGACTTCGACCTGGTCATCGTCGAGGAGCGCGCCGAAGCCGTGCAGCAACTCGTCATCCTTGGGCATGAGTTGTGGCACATGCACGCCGGGCACCGGCACCACCGGCTGCCCGGCGCACAGGCGGCCCGCGCCCTCGCCGAGACACCGGGGCTGCGCGACGCGGCCCTGACGGTGGCCGCGCGCAACGGCTCCCGGGAGTCCGACGAGGCCGAGGCCGACGACTTCGGACACCGGCTGGCCGCCCTGTGCCGTCCCTGCGTCGCCGGCACCGGCGCCGTCCCGGACCCGCTCCAGCGGTCCCTCGGCTACCGCGGCCGCCGCGGAGCGCCCCGATGACCCCGCTGGCGCTGAACCCCTCGGGAATCCTCGGCGAGTTCTACATCTCCTTCTGGATTCCCACCGCGGTGCTGACCGCCGCCCTGCTGATCAAGCTGCCCACGATCATCCGGCTGTGGCGGGACCCGCTGCTGCGTGCCGTCGGCGGTCTGCTGCTGCTCGCCTGCGCGGTGTTCGTCTTCGTGACCCCGTCCACGATCGCCTGGACCAACCGGGTCACCGGCGTGCCCAACATCTCGGCGCCCTGGTGCTATTCGCTGCTCACCGCGTTCTGCGGCTCCTGCCTGCTGCTGATCATCGTCTGGCGGGGCGGCCTGTCGGAACGCTCGGCCGCCACGCGCCGCGCGATGCGCTGGGTGATCCGCGCCTACTGCGGGGTGATCGTGGCCCTGTGGGTGCTCTTCGCGCTCGCCGACGCGCCCGAGGAGCGGCTGCGGGACCTGGACACCTACTACGCCACCACCCCGTTCATGCGTGAGGAGATCCTGCTCTATCTGCTCGCGCACTTCGTGGCCTGCCTCATCACGTCCAGGCTGATCTGGAACTGGGTGCGCACCGAGGGCCTGGACGCCTGGCTGCGCTGGGGACTGAAGCTGCTCGGCGCCGGCTACGTACTGAACCTGATCTTCGACGGGTCCAAGCTGACCGCGGTCGCCGCCCGCTGGTTCGGGCACGACCTGGACTGGCTGAGCACCGACCTGGCGCCGCCGGTCGCCGCCCTGTCCGCCATCCTGATCGCGGTCGGCTTCATCCTGCCGCACGCCGGCCAGTATCTGCACGACCGCTGGCGGGTCCGGCTCGCCCACCATGAACTGCGCCCGCTGTACCAGCTGATGCGGACCGTCAGCGGCGACGGCGTGCGCTACGCCCTGCGCGCCACGCCCGAACTCAGGCTGACACGCCGGGAGACGTTCATCCGGGACGTACTGCTGCAACTGGCCCGGCGCATCGACGTGGACCTGGGCGCGCGGGCGTACGACACCGCCCTGGAGCTGGGCCACCCGCCCGCCCGGGCCAGGGCGCTGGCCTCCGCGGTGAGCATCCTGGACGCCGTCGGCCGGCAGCGCGCGCCCGACCCGTACGACACGGCCGCCGGGCCCGACACCACCCGTCTGCTCCAGGAGATCGGAGCGGTCTCCCGGGCCCTCCGCCACCCCGACCTGATCGAGGCGGTGCGCACGCGTGCCTCCGCCCCAGCAGAGAGCGTTCCCGCACATGAGTGATCGCAGCACCGCCGCCGTCGTCCTCGGCGGCTCCCTCGCCGGACTGCTCGCCGCCCGTGCGCTGACCTCGTTCGCCGACCGGGTCGTGGTGATCGAACGGGACACGCTGCCCGCCGGGCCCGAGCCGCGCAAGGGGCTGCCGCAGGCCCGGCATGTGCACCAGCTGTGGTCGGGCGGGGCCCGGGCGCTGGAGCGGCTGGTGCCGGGTGTCGGCGAACGGCTGCGGGCGGCCGGGGTGACCCGGCTGCCGGTGACCACGGACATGGTCGTGCTGTCGCCGCACGGCTGGTTCCGGCGCTGGGCCGAGTCGGCGTTCCTGCTGCCCGCGAGCCGCGACCTGCTGGACTGGGTGGTGCGTACCCGGATCCTCGCCGACCCGCGGATCGAACTGATCGAACGGGCCGAGGCGCTGGGTCCTGTGGGCACCGACACGGCCGTCACCGGGGCACGGATCCGGGACCGGGACGGAACCGAGCGCACCCTGCCCGCCGACCTCGTCGTCGACGCCACCGGGCGCGGCTCCCGCGCCACCCGGTGGCTGGCCTCGCTCGGCCTGCCCGCGCCCGAACGACGCGAGGTCAACCCCGGACTGGCGTACGCGACCCGCCTGTTCCGGGCGCCGGAACAGGCACGCGACGGCTTCCCGATCGTCAACGTGCAGGCGGATCCCCGGGGCCCGCGGCCCGGCCGGGGCGGTGTCCTCATGCCGATCGAGGACGGCAGGTGGATGGTCACCCTCCATGGCTGCCGGGGCCACGAACCCACCACCGACGCCGCCGACTTCCTCCGGTACGCCCGGGAAGAGCTGCGGCACCCGATCATCGCCGAGCTGCTGGCGCGGGCCGAACCGCTCGGCGAGGAGGTCGCGTTCACCAGGACCACGGCCAACCGCCGGCACTACTTCGAGCGGATGCCGATGTGGCCGGAGAACTTCGTGGTGCTCGGCGACGCGGTGTGCGCGCTCAACCCGGTGTACGGGCACGGCATGTCGGTGGCGGCCCAAGGGGCCCTCGCCCTGCGCGAAGTGATGGGCCGTCACGGACTGGGCACGCCCGGGCTCGCCCGGCGCGTCCAGCGGGCGGTGAGCCGGCCCGTGCGGGCGGCCTGGGACCTGTCGACCGGGGCGGACGTCTTCTACCCGGGGGCCACCGAGACCGGACCGACGCTGCGGGAGCGGATCACCGCGGCCTACGTGGGACGGCTGCTGCACACCGCGACGGGCAACGGGCGTATCGCGCGCCGGGTGACGGATGTGACGTCGCTGTCCCGCCAAGCGGGGGTGCTGCTGGCGCCTGGCGTGGTGGTCGCGGCGGTGGTGGGTCCCTTGAAACCGGCGTTGGGCGGGCCGCCGCTTACGGTGGACGAGTTGAAAGCGGTTGGGCTTCGCTGAGGGGGGCGTCATGCGTTGTCGGTCGTCTGCGGGTTTGTTGTGGCTTGTCGCGCCCACGCGGCGGAGCCGCATATCGACACAGCCCCGCGCCCCTTACGGGGCGTTGCGGCTGACGGACGTTTTAACCGTGAACGCGGGATGTGTGTCGGTCGTCTGCCGGTTTGTTGTGGCTTGTCGCGCCCACGCGGCGGAGCCGCATAGTGATACAGCCCCGCGCCCCTTTCGGGGCGCCTGGTGTCAACCGGCGAAGGAGGGTTGGGGCAGGCCCTCGCCTGCTGTCGGGATCACCAGGAGTGAACCCGACAGAGGGTGGGGGCTGTTCAGGCCCGTGCGGGCTGTGGTGATGTACAGGTCCGTCAGGGTCGTGCCGCCGAAGGCGCACGCCGTGGGGCGCGCCGTCGGTACGGTGAGTACGCGGTCCAGGACGCCGCCGGGCGTGTAGCGGCGTACCGCCGCGCCGTCCCACAGCGCCACCCACACACAGCCGTCGGCGTCGACCGTGAGGCCGTCGGGGAAGCCGGCGCCCTCCTCGATCTGCGCCAACGGGCGCCGGTCGACGGCCTGTTCGCCGTCGAAGTCGAAGACGTCGATGCGGCGCGTGGGACTGTCGACGTAGTACATCAGACGCCCGTCGGGGCTCCAGCCCGTGCCGTTGCTCACCGTGACGGACGGCAGGACCGTGCGGACCTCACCGGCGCCGGTGACCCGGGACAGCGTGCCGCCGCCCGCCGTCTCGTCGTAGCGCATCGTGCCCGCCCACAGCGCGCCGTCGGGCGCGACGGCGGCGTCGTTCGCGCGGCGGCCGGGCACCGGCTCGTGGTGCAGCCAGCGGAAGGCGCCGTCCGGGTCCAGCAGGCCGATACCGTCCCGGAGGTTCAGCACCAGGCCGCCGCCCGCGCGCGGCTTCACGGCGCCGACGTGCTGCTCGGTCGTGCGGACCGTACGGCGGCCGGATGCCGGATCGTAGCCGTGCACCCGCATGCCGAGGACGTCGATCCACAGCAGCCGGCCCGTCACCGGGTCCCAGGTCGGCCCCTCGCCGAGCGCCGCCTCGGCTTGCACCGCCACCTCGTACCCCGTCATGCCACGCTCCGATGTCCCAGGCGCTCCGACAGTTCGACCGCGCCCTTGGCGGCCAGGTGCGCCAGTTCGGCCAACCGCTCGTCGCTCCAGCGGATCATGGGCACGGAGATGGACAGCGCGGCGACCACCTGGCCGGTGCGGTCGCGGACCGGGGCCGCGACACAGCTGACGTCCGGATTGGACTCGCGGCTCTCCACCGCGATGCCGCGCTCCCGGATTCCCGCCAGTGCCGCGCGCAGCGCGCCGGGGTCCGTGATGCTGTTGGGGGTCATGGCGGCCAGCTCGGCGCCGTCCGGGATGCGCGCGGCCAGCTCCGGCTCGGGCAGCGAGGCCAGCAGCATCTTGCCGACCGAGGTGCAGTGGGCGGGCAGCCTGCGGCCGGCCGCGGACACCATGCGCACCGCGTGTGTGGAGTCGACCTTGGCGATGTAGATGACGTCCGTGCCGTCCAGGATCGCCACGTGCACGGTCTCGTCGCAGGTCTCGGCGACCGAGCGGGCGACCTGCTGGCCCTCGGCGGCCAGGTCCAGCTGCTCGGCGTAGCGGCTGCCGAGCTGGTAGGGCCGCACCCCGAGCCGGTACCGTCCGGGCTGTCCGGGTACGGGCACGATGTACTGGCGGGCGGCGAGCGTGGTGACCAGCTCGTGCACGGTGGTGCGCGGCAGCTGGAGCCTGCGCACGATGTCGGGGGCGGAGAGCGTGCCGTCCCCGTCGAGGAAGAGCTCAAGTATGTCGAGAGCCCGGGTCACGGCGGGTACGAGGCGTCCCATCCTCCGGCCCCCTCCCTTGTTCAGCGCCTGCGTTCGATATTTCAACAGACGATCGGCATGACGAACACAGGCTAGTCATGGAGGATTGCCCCGGCAATGGGTGCGTACCGGGCCGGTGGGCGACGATGGTGCCCATGCCGTCCTCCGCCAAGCGCCCCGCCGCCCCCTTCGGCCCGCTCGACTTCCAGCTGGTGCTGCTGCGCCGCATGGCCGACCACAACCCCGACCTGGTCGAGGACGCCCGGCGCGAGCTGGGCGTGTCCCTCGCGGACATGCGCGAGGCCAACAAGCGCTGGCAGGCGATGGTCCGCTCCCCCAGGGCACGCCCGGCGGCCTCCCGGTACCGCTCGGTGCTCGGCGCGCCCGAGTCGGAGGGCAAGCGCACCATCGGCGACCTGGAGTGCGCGGTGTGGCAGTGGCCCGTCCCGCTCTGGCCCGACCTGCGCTTCGAGGTGCTGGTCGCCGGCACGGGCGCGGTCTGGAACGAGTGGCTGGTCCGCGCGCCGGGCGCCGCGGCGCCGCGCCTCGCCCGCCTCGAAGACCTCACCCTCTGGTCGTGCACGGTCGACGAGGTGGCCCGCGCCTTCGCCCCGGCCCGGCCGCTGGAGGGCACGGCCCCCACCCGCTGGGGCCTCGCCTTCACGGCCCCCGACACGAGCGGAGCCCGCCGGGAGGTTGTCGCCGAGTTCACGTGGGGCTTGTTGCAGCGGGTTGCCGGCGGCGCCTTAGGGGAGACGCGCCGGTAATCGGTCGAGTGCGGGTGCGATGTGGCTGGTCGCGCCGTTCCCCGCGCCCCTTTCGGGGCGCGGGGAACGAGGCGGTGTTGTTCAGTTGCCCGCCGCCGCCAGGATCGCCGATGTCACCGTGGGCGTCGATGTTGGGTGCAGGAAGAGGAACAGGTTGGGTTCTATCAGCTCCAGTTCCATGACCTGGGGTGTCCCGTCCTCGGCGTCGACCAGGTCCACGCGCGCGTACAGCAGTTCGGGCGCGTCGGGTACGGCGGCCAACGCGCGCCCGGCGACGGCGAGTTCGGCCGGTGTCGGCTGCCACGGCTCCAGGTCGGGGTGGGCCACCTTCTCCGCGTCGTACGCGGTGCCGGGCGCCAGCACGGCCCGCTTGCGGCTGGCGTGCAGCAGCCGGCCGCCGAAGAACTGCAGGGCCCGCTCGCCGCCGACGTCGATGCCGCGGACGTAGGGCTGCACCATCGCGGTCAGTCCCTCCTCGTGCATGCGGGCCAGTTGCCGCAGCGCCGTGCCGCGCTCGCCGGGCGCGTACCGAGCGGCGTACCGGGCGCCCGCGCCGAAGGTCGGCTTGACGACGAAGTCCTGGTCGTCCGGGAGTTCGGCCGCCGATCCGGGCGCGACATAACGGGTCGGCACGACGGGCACGCCCGCCGCCGCGAGATCCCCCAGGTACCGCTTGTCGGTGTTCCAGCGCACGACGGCGGCCGGATTGGCCAGCCGTGTCGCCTTGCCGGCCCGCTCCGCCCACGCCACGAACTCCTCGGCCCGCCACGCGTAGTCCCAGGTGGACCGGATGACGACGAGGTCGAACCCGCTCCAGTCGACGCCGGGATCGTCCCAGTGCACGGCGGCGGCCTCGACGCCGGCGTCCGTCAGGGCGCGCAGCAGGACCGGCAGGTCGCGGTCCCGGTTCGGCTCGGTTCCGGGGTCGTAGGTGGCGAGTGCGATACGGGGCACGGCGGGCTCCCTCGGCGTACGTATGCGGCGGATGATCGGATCGCAGGCTAACCATCACGACACCGACCACGGCAACCGGTTTGACCTTCACCCTCGGTGAAGCCGCAGCATCGGTGGCGGGACGACGAGCACGGCGGCACCCGGGGGTGGGGCATGGAGATGCTGACGATCGGCGCCTTCGCGAGGGCCAGCCGGCTCTCGCCGAAGGCGCTGCGGCTCTACGACGAGCTGGACCTGCTGCGGCCCGCGCGGGTCGACCCGGACACCGGGTACCGGTACTACGCCGTCGAGCAGTTGGAGCGGGCCCGGCTGGTGGCCTGGCTGCGCCGGCTGGGCATGCCGCTCGCCGGGATCCGCGCGGTGTGCGCGCTGGAACCTGCCGCCGCCGCACGGGAGATCCGCGCCCACTGGGCGCGGGTGGAGGCCGAGACGGCCGCGCGCCGGGACCTCGCCGCGTTCCTCGTCGACCATCTGAGCGCAGCCCCGAGGAAGGACACCGTCATGCTGGAACTGCGTCATTGCGCCCGCTCCGACACCGGCCGGGTGCGGCCCGCCAACCAGGACACGGCGTACGCGGGCGCGCGTCTGCTCGCCGTGGCCGACGGGTACGGGCCCGCCGGGGCGCCGGCGAGCAGCGCCGCGGTGGAGGCGCTGAAGGTCCTGGAGAGCGCGGACGCGTCCGCGGGCAGCGTCCTGAACCTGCTGGAGGACGCCGTTCTGGGCGCGCACCAGGCCGTGCGGGACGCGGCCGGCGGCGCGGCGGAGGCCGGCACCACGCTGACCGCGCTGCTGCTGACCGGTTCACGGCTGGCCCTGGTGCACATCGGGGACTCACGCGCCTATCTGCTGCGCGACGGCGCCCTGTTCCGGATCACCCACGACCACACGGTGGTCCAGTCGCTGCTCGACGAGGGCCGGCTGACCCCTCAGGAGGCCACCGCGCATCCGCAGCGCGCCCTGCTCCTGAAGTCGCTCGGCGGTGACGCCGGCACCGCCCCCGATCTGAAGCTGCGCGACGCGCTGCCCGGCGACCGGTATCTGCTGTGCTCGGACGGCCTGTCCGGGGTCGTGGCGGACGAGCGGATCGCGTACGTGCTGGCCACGGCCGCGGCCCCCGACGCGGCGGTCGGCGCCCTGATCGGCGAGGCGAACGCCACCGGCGGCCCGGACAACGTCAGCTGCGTGGTCGCCGACGTGGTCGAGACGGCGGCCTGAGCCCGCCGCCGTGTCCCGCCGCGTTCCGCCGTGTCCCGCCGCTCCCGCCGCTCCCGCACCGCCCGCGTCTGCACCGGCGGTCCCATCCTCTACCGTCGGTGGCACAGGAACGTGCGGAGCGCTGTGCCGGTGCTCCCCGACGGGTAAGGAGTGCGCCGCGTGTCCCTTCTCTTTCCGGCCCTGGCGGGCGGTCCGGGCGAGCGCGTCGCCCTGCGGTTCGGCGAGCGGTCGCTGACGTACGCGCACCTGGGCGCCGCCGCGGGTGCCGTGGCCGCCCGTCTCCGGGGCGCGGGCCGGGTCGCCGTCTGGGCGACGCCGGAGCCGGAGACGGCCGTCGGGGTGGTGGGCGCGCTGCTCGCCGGGGTGGCCGCCGTACCGCTCAACCCGAAGTCCGGGGAGGGCGAACTCTCCCACATCCTCTCCGACAGCTCCCCTTCCCTGGTGCTGGCCGCGCCCGGCGTCCGGCTCCCCGCGCCCCTGGACGCGCTGACCCGGCTCGATGTGGACGCGCACGGCTGCGGCGAGGTTCCCGAGGACCGTGCGGCGGACGGCGACCCCGCGCTGGTCGTCTACACCTCCGGCACCACCGGCCCGCCCAAGGGCGCGGTGCTGCCCCGGCGCGCGCTCGCCGCCACCCTGGACGCGCTGGCCGACGCCTGGCGGTGGACCGCCGACGACGTCCTGGTGCACGGGCTGCCGCTGTTCCATGTGCACGGGCTGGTGCTGGGCGTCCTCGGCCCGCTGCGGCGCGGCGGCTCGGTGCGGCACCTGGGGCGGTTCGACACCCAGGGGGTGACCCGGGAGCTGAACGACGGCGCGACCATGCTCTTCGGGGTGCCGACCATGTACCACCGCATCGCCGAGGCACTGCCCGAGGACCCCGGGCTGGCCAAGGCGCTGGGCCGGGCCCGGCTGCTGGTCTCCGGCTCGGCCCCGCTGCCGGTGCACGACCACGAGCGGATCACGGCCGCGACCGGGCAGCGGGTGATCGAGCGGTACGGCATGACGGAGACGCTGATGAACACGAGCGTACGGGCCGACGGTGAGCGCCGCGCGGGCACGGTCGGGGTGCCGCTGCCGGGCGTGCAGCTGCGGCTGGTGGAGGAGGACGGCACGGTCCTCGCGGCGTACGACGGCGAGACCATCGGCGAGATCCAGGTGCGCGGCCCGAACCTGTTCACCGGGTACCTCAACCGGCCCGACGCCACCGCCGCCGCGTTCACCGCGGACGGCTGGTTCCGCACCGGCGACATGGCGGTGCGCGAGGCCGACGGCTATGTCCGCATCGTCGGCCGGAAGGCCACCGATCTGATCAAGAGCGGGGGTTACAAGATCGGCGCCGGGGAGGTCGAGAACGCGCTGCTGGAACATCCGGGGGTGAGCGAGGCGGCCGTCACCGGGGAGCCGGACGCGGATCTGGGCGAGCGGATCGTGGCCTGGATCGTGCCCGTGGATCCCCAGGCCCCGCCCGGAGCGGAGGAGTTGGCCGACCATGTGGCGCGTCGTCTGGCCCCGCACAAGCGGCCGCGGGTCGTCCGCCATCTGGACGCGCTGCCCCGCAACGAGCTGGGCAAGATCATGAAGCGTTCGCTTTAGCACCGTGCGCTCCGCGGGGAGGGCGGGGCTGTGGCGGCACCGTCGGCTACAGCACCGTTGCAGCGCCATGGTGGCTTCGGCGCCATCCTCGGCTGCCGCGCCGTCGTGGCTTGTCGCGCAGTTCCCCGCGCCCCTACGGGACGCGTGCCGCTCGGATGATCTCCTGCGTCACCGAGGCGCCTCGGTCGTCGTGGGCCGAGGCTCGTAGGGACACGTGGGTGGCTTTGCGGGGTACGGTCAGCGTGCCGTGCCAGGTGGGGCCGCGGTCCGCGGTGAGCCCGACCCGTTGCCAGGACGCGCCGTCGTCGTACGACACGTCGAGCGTGCCGCCGCCGAGACTCCCGGTGCCGGCCGCGTCCGCCACGTACGCGGCGCCGAGCCGCACCGGCACCCGGCCGGCGCGCACCCGCCCCGCGAGGTCGGTGTCGATGTCGAAGGAGAGGTTGATCAGCGGGAGGCGGGTCCAGCGGTCCTCGGGGGTGGCCGCCGACCGGAAGGTCCACTCGGCGTGGCCCCGGGTGGCCGGCATCCAGCGGTCCGCGTCCAGGGCGGTGTCGGTGACCACCCGGTAGGTGTGCTCGTCGGCGGGCGCGTCCCACACGTACGCGGCGGAGCCGTTGCGC
The DNA here is from genome assembly GCF_057537855.1 of Streptomyces diversicolor. Lineage (NCBI taxonomy): Bacteria > Bacillati > Actinomycetota > Actinomycetes > Kitasatosporales > Streptomycetaceae > Streptomyces > Streptomyces diversicolor. The sequence continues at coordinate 226,118 of NZ_BAAJXA010000011.1, read as the reverse complement.
CGGTCCACCCGGGTGCCGTCCAGGTACACCTCGGTGTACTGGGTCATGCCGGTGCCGTCGCTCCACACGTCGCCGAAGCCGGTGTGGTCGGGCCCGGAGTCGCCCCAGCCGGGGGTGTTGAACTGGAGCTGGTTGCCGGAGCGCTGCTGTCCGAAGCCAAGCCCGGTGCCCAGCCACGGATGCCACACCGGGCGGAACCAGTTCAGCGTGGGATGCGATCCGCCCGAGTAGCGGACGAGCCCGCTGCGTTCCTCCAGTGCCCCGCCGTCGACGGTCACCGACTCGTGCCACCGCTGTCCCGGCCCGGTGGACACGTAGTCCGTGCGCTCGGCCGGCAGGTCGACGCGCTCCTGGAAGCCGAGGCCGATCGGAAAGGCGTCGGTGAGCGAGTACCGGTACTCGCTGCCGTCGAGGGGCCTGACGGCATGGAACTTCACGTCCAGCGTGGCGAGTTGGCGGCGGGTCGGCGCGTAGGTCAGGTCCCGGTCCGGGACCGCGTCCCGGTGGCCCTCCGAAAGGTCGTACACATACGGCGAGTTGCGCGTCCCCGTCATGTCGACGCGGCCCGCCCGGCGCAGCTTCGCCGCGTCGGCGGCGTTCACCGTGGCGATCTGCAGCGGACGGTCGGCGTTGTCGTCCGTGCCCCACCAGGCCATCAGCCGTCCGGGCGCGTCGTCGGTGACGAACAGCGCCTCGGCGCCCGCGTCCTGGGCGGCCCGGGCTAGCGCGGCCGGGTCGGCGCCGTCGGCGAGCCGGGCGAGCACCGCCTTGCCGGCGACCCCGGTGACCGGGCCGTCGCCGACGTCCACCAGCGGCAGTCGGGTGCGGCCCTCGATCAGGGTGCCGCCGGACTGGACGGTGGCCTCCCCGATCCCCTTGACGTCGAGCTGCGGCTTGGCGAGCCGCCACACCGTGCGGTACTCGAAGCCGCCCTCGGTGACCGGGTCGGTGGGCGCGGCGAAGACGCTGTCGTACGTCAGCGGCACCTGGACCGCGCCGAACAGGTCGGCGCCGTTCGCCTGCCGGTCGTACTCCATGATCAGCTGGCGAATCTCGGCGCGCCGCGGGACCTTCGTGCGCAGCTCGCGCAATCTCCGTCCGTCCAGGGTGATTTCACGGTCCCGGTCCAGGACGACCTCGGGCGCGGCGAGGAAGCCGAGTCCGAGCGAGTCGGCGCCGTGGCCGCCGCGTACGTCCAGGAAGGAGGCCAGGGCGTACGTGCCCGGCTGGAGCCGCAGCTTCAGGGTGCCGGAGTCGCCGACGGAGGCGGGGAGGGCGTCGGCGCCCGCGGCGAGCCGCTGCACGGTGAGGTCGGCGGCGGCCGGCGCGCCGTCCCGATCCTTGACGTGCACGGTGAGCGTGTACCGCTCCTCCTCCTTGACCAGCCCGAACACGGTGTGCGCGACCGTGGTGCCGGCCGCGTCGACGGCCACGATCTGTCCGCTGGTGGTGCCGACCGGCGCGCCCGCGCCGTCACCGGTCACGGTGGTGGACGCGGTGCCGTGCGCGGGAACGGTGAGCGCGGTGTCGGCGAGCGAGACCACACCGTCCGGCGCGCCCCGCACGGAGAGCGTCAACTCGGCGTCGGTGTCGGCGGAGTTGGTGTAGGTCACCGTCTTGGTGACGGGTTCGTTCGCCGGGTACGGCCAGGCGTAGAAGCCGAGGTCGGCGCTGCCGGTGGCGGTCACCTCGGCCGTCACCGCGGCGGGCGCGCTGACCCGGCCCGCGCCCAGCACATAGGCGGACGCGTCGAGTTGCCGCGAGGTCGACATCAGCACGTCCTTGATCCGGGCGCCGCTCCAGTCGGGGTGCTCCTGCGCGAGCAGGGCGGCCACCCCGGCGACGTGCGGGGTCGCCATCGACGTACCGCTCATCGTGGTGTACGGGCCGCTGCCGGGGGCGAGCCCGGAGCGGGCGGCGAGGATGTCGACACCGGGCGCCGACAGGTCGGGCTTGAGGGCGTTGTCGCCGTACCGGGGTCCGGCGCTGGTGAAGTAGGCCGCCTGGTCGGCGGAGTCGACCGCGCCGACGGTCAGGGCCGCGTCGGCGGCGCCGGGCGATCCGATGGAGGAGGGCGCGCCGGTGTTGCCGGCCGCGACGACGAACAGGGCGCCGGTCTCCTTCGACAGGGTGTCGACGGCCTGGGACATCGGGTCGGTGCCGTCGGCGGGCTCGGTGGAGCCGAGGCTCATCGAGACGATCCTTGCGTCGACGTCCCGGGCCGCCCACTCCATGCCGGCGATGATCTGGGACTCGCTGCCCGAGCCCTGATCGCTGAGCACCTTGCCGACCGCCAGGGCGGCGTCGGGGGCGACGCCCTTCTCCCGGCCGCCCGAGGCCGCTCCGCTGCCGCCGACGGTGGAGGCGACGTGGGTGCCGTGGCCGTCGCGGTCGGCGACCTCCTGGCCGTCGACGAAGCTCTTGGCGGCGGTGACCCGGTCCTTGAGGTCGGGGTGGCTCAGATCGGCCCCGGTGTCCAGGACGGCGACGGTGACGCCCTTGCCGGTCAGCCCGGCGTCCCAGGCGGCCGGCGTGCCGATCTGGGCGTTGCTCTCGGCCATGTCGGCGGTGACCCGGCCGTCCAGCCAGACCTTGTCGATGCCGTCGCGCGCGGTGAACTCCCGCCAGAAAGTACGGCCCTTGCCGGCCCGGACGGCGGCGCCGCGCAGGCTCGGCAGGTCACGGGTCCGCTCGGTGCCGCGCGGTGTGGCCGCCCGTACGCCCTTGTCGTAGGTGACGATCAGCGGCAGCGCGTCGGTGCCGGCGTCGCCGAGCCCCTGCCGGATCAGCCCGCTGACGTCGAACAGCCGCCGGTCCAGGGTGCCGGCCCGCAGATAGGGCAGGGCCTCGTCGGGTACGACGGTGATGTCGCCGCCGCTGCGCTGGGTCCGTACCGCCCCGGTGGCGCCGGCCGGCCGCCGCACGGTGACCGTCTTCTTCCCCTGCCCTACGTCGGTGACGGTCACCCGGTCGCCGGTGACCAGGGTGACGGTGGTGGTGGCGTGCGGGGAACGCGGGGCCGCGGTGGCGGGGTTCGCGACCGCCGGTGCCGCCGGCAGCAGGGCGATCACGAGCCCGGCCGCCAGGAGGGTCGCCCCGCGTCTGACTGGTCCTCTGGTCATCCACGCCTCTTCTCGTTCGCGTGCGTCGAGTACGTACGTGCATGTCGAGCGCTGCCCAGCAGTGTCACGGACCGTGTGCCGCCTAGGAGTTACCCAAGCCGGGCGGAAACCTGCCCCGACACAAACCCGCCAACCCCTCGGGCAACCCCCGAACTCCGTTGCCCCGCCGACACGAACAGACCAAGCGGCCCAACTCCGGCGCCCCGCACACCCATCCCCCGAACCGGGACCAACTCCCCTGATTCTGCACGCCGATGACCCCGCACCACCCACGGCCACGGGGACACGGCCAAGGGGGCCCGGTAGGCGGCCCGGTAGGCACCACGCCCAACCCGACGGCCTCCCCAACCCACCCCATCCCCAAAAAAGCCCTCACCGGGAACGCACTCCCGGCCCGCCCCGCGCCACAGATCCTCTCGGGGGTGACCACCGGCCGGATCCCACCGACTGCCCCCCACCGGCAGCCCCTCCCCCTCGGGCCGCCCGCACGGACCACCTCCCGGAGCCCAGCACCGCCCCTCCCTCTCCTGTCACCCGATCGGCGCAATGTCACCCGTCCGGGCCCGTCGGCCGGTTACGGGTCGCGGGGTGGGGGGCCGTTCGGGGGTGACCCGGTTGGCCCTGTTCGGGAGGCGTGGGGGGCGCCGGGGGCGGAGGATACGTAAGAGGCCCGCCAACCGGCGGCACCGCCACGGCCTGCGCACTCGGGAGGATCTGCCGTGACCGTCAGTCTGGAGCAGTTGCGCCGCTGCCACTTCGCCGTCGATCTGGGCGCGGCCCGCACCCGCGTCTATGTGAAGGGCGCCGGCCTCGTCGTGGACCAGCCGTCCGCCGCCGCGGTGAACACCCGCACCGGCGCGCTCATCGCCGTGGGTGAGCTGGCGGAGAGGATGACGGGCCGTACCCCCGGTTACATCCGCGTCGTGCGGCCGGTCTCCGGCGGCACCGTCGTCGACATCGAGATGGCGCAGCGGATGCTGCGCCATCTCCTCGGCGACAAGATCCGCCGCGCGCTGCGCCGCAAGGCGCGGCTGCGCGCCGCCGCCTGCACCCCGCACGACGCCGATCCGCTGGCCCAGCGGGCGACGATCGAGACGCTCGCCGGCCTCGGCGCCCGCCGCGTCGAACTCGTGGACACCCTGATCGCCGCCGCCGTCGGCTGCGGTCTGCCCGTGGAACGCGCCCAGGGCACGATGATCGTCGTATGCGGTGCCGCCGCCACCCAGGTCGCCGTCCTCTCGCTGGGCTCGATCGTCACGGCGGAACGTATCCCGGTCGGCGGCGAGGCCGTCGACCATGCGATCGTGCAACACCTGCGGCACGCGCATGAGTTGGTGCTGCCCAGCCAGTCCGTACGACCGCTGCAACTGGCCCTGTCCGGCAACGGCCTGACCCCGCACGGCCCGGTGTCCACCGTGATCCACGGCCGGGACGTGGCCACCGGTCTCGCGCGCAGCGTGCGGATCGACACCGCCGCCGTGCGCGAGGCCATCCACACCCCGCTGACGGCCGTGCTCGACGGCATCGGCAAGGTGCTGCGGGACTGCCCGCCCGACCTGGTCGCCGACCTCGCCGACGTCGGGATCGTCATGGTCGGCGGTTCGGCGCTGCTGCCCGGCCTGGACGAGATGCTGCGGGAGGCGACCGGGATGCCGGTGAACATCGCCGAACGGCCCGACGTGTGCGCCGTCCAGGGCATCGGCGCGATGCTGGAGGGCAAGATCGAGCCGCTGGTCCTGGACCCGCTGGCCGCTTGAGCCGGGCCCGCGCCACGGCCGTATGACGGGCCGAGCATGATGCTGCCGCTCCAGGCGGAGGGGCGGCTCATCGGCACGCCGGCCCTCCCCCGCCGCCGCGGGGACCGTGCCTGCACGCCCGTGGAACGGCTGCTCGCCACCCGGTCCGCCGCGCACGCGGCCCTCGCCCCGGTGCCACCGCCCTGCGCCGGGCCCTGACCGCGGCGTCGAAACGCCGTGGCGTCACCCGCGTCGAGGTCACGGTGGCCGCGCGGGCGGCCCTGCCGTACGGCCGTGCCGCGGTACGGCTGACCGTCCACGACGACGGAGAGCCGACGGACGGCGAGAAAACGCACGGCGTGGAAACGCACCTCGGGGAAACGCACGGCGCGGAAACGCACGGCGGGGAGACGCACGGCGGGGAGACGGACGGTGCCGGGGGCACGACGGTGCCCTGGCAGTCACCGCTGTGAAGCGCCGGGCCGCTGCACTGTTCAGTACTGTTCAGTACGGCAGGATCCGCCCCGAAGGGGTCCTGCGGTCGATCTCCTGGCCGCGGGGGGCGGCGGGCCGACGGCTGACACGAACACGGATCCGGCGGTCCATGGCGCCCTCCTCATGCTTCCCAGTGCCTCGTCCTGATCGTCCTGCCCAGCCCGGCCCGTGCCCAAGCCCGTCGGACCCGAGATCGACGTGCGAGGGGGGAGCGCGCCGCGCACACGGGGGTGTGGAGGACGGCGCGGCCGACAGGGAAACACCTGGGGCACGACCACGCCCGTTCACCGGGGTGTCTGCCATGCCCCCCGCACTCCACACGGGAGACGCAGGGGGCACATCACGCCCACCCGCCTCCACACCGGCCCCCCGCCTTGGTCGCGACACGGCCGCGGAGGCCACACGGCACCGCCACCCGACGGGGGATGCCCCTTCAGCGACGGCTGGGGGGAACCATGAAGATCCGTACCGTCCCGTGCGCTGTCCTGCTCGCGCTCACCACCCTGACCACTACGAGGACAGCGGGGCCGGTGCCTCAGCCCAGGAGATGGGGAGTTGGATCCACGCCTACCGCGACACCCGTGCCTGGTCACGCATGTTCGGCCAGCAGGAGCGCGGCCACGCTCCCGGCCTCGGTGATCCTGCCGGATCGAACCGCCTCGACGGCATCTTCCAGCTTCCACCGCTGCACCGTCATACCGATCTCGGTCGCGTCACGCTGCGTGTGCCCCGGCCTGAGGCCCGAGGCAAGGACGAGATGGGTCCGTGCGGCCGTGGTCGCGGGAAGCGGGTCGATCACGCCGAGCAGTCGCGTCCGGCCCGCGACCAGTCCGGTCTCCTCTTCCAGTTCCCGAACAGCCGCCGCCCGCGGATCCTGGCCCCCGACACCGCCTCCGGGAAGGTGCAGGACCCGACGCTCCTGGAGATAGAAGTCGTCCTCGACCAGGACGACTTGGCCGTCGTCGTCAAGGGCGACCACCCGCACGGCGTCCTCGACGGCAACGTGCTCGTACGTGTCGGCAACACCGTCCGGTCGGAGCACCGAGTCGCGGTAGAGAGCCAGGAACGGTCCCTGATGCAACAGCTCCCTCGCCGCCCGCACCCACCCCATGCCATCCCTCCAGACACCAGACCGGCCACCACGCCCTGCCCCAGTATGCGAACCGCACGCTTCGGACGAGGGACCAGCCCGGGACCGTACGACGCGGCCGACGGGGGCCGGGGATGACCGCACGGGTGACTACCAGACGGGGGCTGTGCTCGTGGTGCGAGCGGTTCGCCGACGGCATCCAACTGATCCGGACAGACGACGCAGGCTCGGACTCGGCCACGCGTGGCCGGTACACCTGCGGCCCGTGCCGGACGAGGCACCACCCGGCCCCGCTCGCCGACCGCCCCGCCCCCACGCCCCGAGCCGCCGCCTGCGTTCAGGGGTCAGTGCAGGGCGTCGATGGCCTTCACGATCAGCGCGCGCGCCTCGGCCCCGTACACGGCCATGCTGCGCAGTTGCTCGAACGCCTTCAGGTAGAGGGCGATCTCCGACGGCTGGGTGACGTTCACCTCGGCGGAGAGCAGTTCGACGGATACCAGCGTGTCGTCGTGCACGTCGAACGTCTCCTGCGGCCACAGCACCCGCTCGCGCGTCCCTGTGGGGACGATGCCGAACGACACCTGCGGCAGGGCCCCGGCGGTCAGCAGGTAGCCCAGCTGGGCGGCCATCGCGTCCGCGTCGCCGAGCCGGTAGTGGAGCACGGACTCCTCGACGACGAACACGAAGCGATGCCCGGGTTCGTGAATGACCTGCGACCGTTCCAGACGCGCCGCTGCGGCCTCTGCCCCGTCGTCGGGAACTTCCAGGAAGCGGGCGTTCATAGACAGGAGTGCCTTTGCGTAGCCCTCTGTCTGAAGCAGGCCGGGAACCAGGACAGGGGAATAGACGCGCAGTAGTTCCGTCGTCCGGTACAGCTCGGTGTAGCTGTCCTGGAGTTTGGCGAGGCCCGTGCGGACCCGCTGCCGCCACTCACGGTAGAGAGATTCTGCGTGCTGGGAAGCTGCGATGAGATCTGCCGCCTGATCGACGGCCCCGGTGGCGCGGCACCACAGACGGATGTCTGTGGGCGAGGGCGGGGTGCGGGCGTTCTCGATCCGGGACGTCTTGGCGTGGTGCCAGCCGCATTGGGAGGCCAGCTCGGTGACCGTCAGACCGGCGTTTCGTCTCAGGTCCCGCAGCCGTCGCGCCACGTTCTCGCGGGCGCCCTGAGCTGAGGATGACGGAGAGATGGGCATGAGCTGGCCGTAGTGCTTTCTGTCAGTGGATCTCGTAGTGGTCGTGCGGGATGGCGCGCTCCCATACCGTTTCGAACGCGTCGGCGCACTGCTTGACGATGCTGGGTTCCGTCCGCAACTCCATGCCCGGATCTGCCCAGTTGCCGTCACCGGTGAAGTGGTTGAACAGGACGTGCGTCCCGTCGAAGATCCACAGGTCGACGCCGGGCAGCAGCAGGTCGACGGCCTGGCGGCGGGGCAGCCAGCGGACCTGTTCGCCGGCCGTGACGTTGACGACGGTCCCGGCGTGCTCGTAGCGGATGTAGTCGGTGACCGGCTCGGAGACGATCCGGGCGCGGCGCACGACGACGCCTCGGGCCACAGCACGGGAGATCATGTCGACCCAGGGCGCCCAGTACTCCGAGGCGGGGTCAGCGTCCCGCAGGCCGGTGGCCAGCCAGGCGTTGTAGTCGTCGGCCTCATCGCCGACGGCGTACTGGTCGCGCATCTCAAGGTGTACAGCGGAATGCTGTGCAGCCTCCATCAGGTCGTCAAAGCTGGGCACCTTCTGCGGCATTGCATGCCTCCCTCAGAATCTGGATCGCGCGGGCGGGGATGCGGATGACCGTCTCGTGGTCGGGGATACCAGGTGCGTGCCCCGGCGCCGGCGTCTGGACGCACTGGGCGCGGGTGGCGTCGTCGGCGATGTAGCTCTGGATCACGATGTCCGCGGTCTCCAGGTCCACCCAGGCGGTGGGTGACCCGTTCTTTCCGGTTTCGGGGTCGATCCCGACGAACTGTAGGGGCATGGTCCTCTCCGGATCGTCTTGGTGCGTCGCTGTGCACCAACTTCGTGCCGCGCCTGGACACCGTCAAGGGCGCGAACGAGCCACACAGCACGGTGAAGGCGTGTGCGCACATCCATGCACATCGCTGGCTGTGCCGCTGTGCACGCTCCTACCGTCGGCAGGCACGACGAAACCCCGGCGAGGCGGCGGAGCCTCCCGGGGCATGGCCAACGCCGCTGAGGAGCGTCGACATGGCAGAGACTACGCAGACCGAGGCCACCCCCGATAAGCCCACCGCCTACGGCTGGTGCACCTGGCACGAGGGCGCCGCCGACGGCATCCGGCTGATCAGCGCGATCGAGCAGGGCTCCGGGCCCGGGGTGAGCCTGTTCGCCTGCGGTCCGTGCCGCGACCTGTACGGCCTGGTCCCGCTCACCGACCGGTGAACCCCGGCTTCGCCAGCGCGGTCGAGATGCTGCCCATGCCCCGCCGGGAGTTCACGGCCGCGCAACTCGACGGCACCGCCTGCCCCTGGTGCGCACGACCATCCGAGATACCGCTGGGGCCACGGCTGCGGGTAGCCGAGGGGCGCCTGGACCGCTGGTTCCCGCACGCCTGCCTGCCATGCGCTCAGCGGGAGGCCGCACGCGTGCACGCGGTCCACGTGACCGTGTGCCCGCGCTGCACGCACCGCGACTACTGCCCCGACGCGCGCGCCCTACGCCGCCTCGCGCTGGCGTGAGACCGCCGCCCGCCCCTGGCCTGCGGGCGGCACCAGGCCCCGGCCGGACGCCGACCCGGCCGGGGCCGCTCCATGTCCGGCACCCAGAGAAGCCCCCCGCGCCCGCCGCTCGCCCATTGGAGCGGTACTCCCCCGACACGTCGGCGAGTTGCTTGGGGAGCCCCGGCCGTCGTGATCGTCTACGTCTCGGTTGAGCTTCGGCTGAGCTAGCGATCGTGAAGGCCGACGAAAGCCCCTCCAGCACGGAGGGGCCGGCGCTCTGCCGCAGGTGAAAACGTTCCTGCCTCGGTGGGGCGGGTGGGACTCGAACCCACGGCCGACGGATTATGAGTCCGCTGCTCTAACCGGCTGAGCTACCGCCCCATAGCGGCGTGTCGCGTACAAGTGTGCGCGCCGTCTGCCGCAGCATAGCCGCTCATACGATCTCCTGCCTCGGATGGTCGGCTCCGCATGACCTTGAGGACTCCACCCCGCGCCGGGTGGTTCCCGGGATGCGGCACGGACATGAAAAAGGACCCCTGCGGGGTCCTCGTTCAGCATGCTCCCCCGACTGGACTCGAACCAGTAACCTGCCGGTTAACAGCCGGCTGCTCTGCCAATTGAGCTACGGAGGACCGAGCTCCCCCGACTGGACTCGAACCAGTAACCTGCCGGTTAACAGCCGGCTGCTCTGCCAATTGAGCTACGGAGGAATGCCTCAGTGCATCGGACGTACCTCCCTGGGTATCCGCCAGGGGGCGCGCGCTCGCTGCGACACATACATTAGCGCAAGCAGGGGGGTGCTCCGCCAATCGGTACTCTCCTCGCGCCGATGTCGTACCAGCAGACCTACGCAAGGAAAGGGTGGCCGTCATGCGCTACCGGCTCACGTTCGTCGCCGGACTCGCCCTGGGCTACGTACTGGGGACGAGGGCCGGACGCGAGCGTTACGAGCAGCTGAAGAAGTCCGCTCTGCAGTTCGCGCAGAACCCGGCCGTCCGCAACACCGCGGAGACGGCGGCCCAGCAGGGGCGGCAGTTCGCCGGCCGGGCGCTGCACACCGTGAGCGACAAGGTCGGGGACCGCATGCCCGACTCGGTGGCCCACCGGGTGCGCACCCTGCGGGAGCGCACGGCCGGCGGCTCCGGCGGGGACGACTGGGGCACCAGCGCCCCGTAGTCGGCGCAGCCGGCGTGGCCGGCCGCTTCTCGGGTGCCCGGCCGGGCACCCGAGAAGCGATGAACCGCCCACGGCCAAAGCAGACGCCGCGATACGGCAGAATTTCGGTCATGGGGATAGTCGCCGGGTTGGACAGCTCGCCCGATTTCACTCGCATCGTCGTCTGCGACACGGACACGGGGGCCGTGCTCCGGCAGGGCTATGCGCCGCACCCCGTGGAGAGTCCCGGCGGCGGGCGCCCCTCCGACATCGACCCGCAGGCATGGCTGCTGTCCCTGGGCGAGGCGGCCGGCGGCGGATTGCTGGAGGGCGTGCAGGCGATCGGCGTCTCCGCGCAGCAGAACGCTCTGATCCCGCTCGACGGGCAGGGCAACACGGTGCGCCCGGCGCTGGTGGGCGGCGACAAGCGGGCGCAGGTCGCGGCGGCCGACCTGATCGACGCGCTCGGCGGCCGTGAGGCGTGGGCGCAGGCGGTGGGCTCGGTGCCGCAGGCCGCGCACCCGGTGACCAAGCTGCGCTGGCTCGCCCGCAGCGAACCCGAGAACGCGCTGCGCACGGCCCTGCTGCTACAGGCCCACGACTGGCTGGTGTGGCAGCTGCTCGGCCGGCCGGTGCGGCGGACCACCGACCGGGGCGGGGCCTCCGGGACCGGGTACTGGTCGGCGGCCACCGGCGCCTGGCGGCCCGATCTGATCGAGCTGGCGCTCGGTCACCAGGCCGTGCTGCCCGAGGTGATCGGCCCGGCCGACGCGGCCGGTACGACGCCGGAGGGGCTGCTGATCTCCGCCGGGACCGGGGAGACGATGGCCGCGGCCTTCGGGCTCGGTATCGGTCTCGGGGACGCCGTGGTGTCGCTGGGCGCGTCGGGCTCCGTGATGGCGGTGCACCCGGAGGCGCTGACCGACCAGTCCGGGATGATCACCTCGCTCGCCGACGCCACCGGCCTGCACCTGCCGGTCGTCACCACCCTGAACGCCGTACGGGCCCTGCGCGGCACCGCCGAGCTGCTCGGCCTGCCCGATCTGGAGGGGCTGTCCGAGCTGGCGATGAAGTCGACGCCGGGGTCGCACGGTCTGGTGCTGCTGCCCTATCTGGAGGGCGAGCGGACCCCGAACCTGCCGCACACCGCCGGGACCCTGGCGGGGCTGCGGCGCGAGTCGATGCGGCCGGAGCATCTGGCGCGGGCCGCCTTCGAGGGGATGCTGTGCTCTCTCGCGGACGCGCTGGACGTGCTGCGCGGGCGGGGCGTGGAGGTGCGCCGGATTTTTCTGCTGGGTCCCGCGGCCGAGCTGCCCGCGGTGCAGGCAGCGGCGCCCTCGCTGTTCGGCGCACAGGTCGTGGTGCCGCAGCCCGCCGACTACGCCGCGATCGGTGCCGCCCGGCAGGCCGCCTGGGCGCTGGGTGTCTCGCAGGGCTCGCTCGACCCGCGCACCCCGCCCGCCTGGCAGGGCGCGGCGGCGCAGGTGCTGGAGCCGGGGGACGATCTGGCCGTGGGTCAGGCGGTACGCCAGCAGTTCGTGTCGGTACGGGAACAGACCCATCCCGGGGCGTTCCAGGCATAGCGCTCCGCGGGAAGGGCGGTGGAACGTCGTCGGCCGGCTGTGGCACCATCGTGGCCGGTCGCGCAGTTCCCCGCGCCCCCTGTGGGGCGCTGCCCCACCGACGGGTTAATCAGTTGAGGTAACGCGGGTGGAGTGTCCGACGATAGGGGCCAAGGGCGCATCGACCGGCCCCCACTCGCCGACCCGAAGAGACCCAGCGTGCTCATACGACTTCTACGGACCTTTCTGAGGCCCTACAAGAAACCCATAGTTCTCCTGGTGCTGCTGCAACTCCTGCAGACGAGCGCCACTCTTTATCTGCCCACGCTCAACGCGGACATCATCGACAACGGCGTCGTGAAGGGTGACACGGGTTACATCCTGTCCTTCGGCGCGCTGATGATCGGCGTCTCCCTCGCCCAGGTCGTGTGCAACATCGGTGCCGTGTACTACGGCGCGAAGACCGCGTCCGCGCTCGGCCGGGACGTGCGGTCCGCCGTCTTCGACCGGGTGCAGTCCTTCTCCGCCCGTGAGGTGGGCCACTTCGGAGCGCCCTCGCTGATCACCCGTACGACCAATGACGTGCAGCAGGTCCAGATGCTGGTCCTGATGTCGTTCACGCTGATGGTGTCCGCGCCCATCATGTGTGTGGGCGGCATCATCCTCGCCCTCGGCCTGGACGTCCCGCTGTCCGCGGTACTGGTCGCGGTCGTACCGGTGCTGGGCATCAGCGTGACGCTGATCGTGCGCCGGCTGCGTCCGCTGTTCCGGTCCATGCAGGAGCGCCTCGACACGGTGAACCGGGTGCTGCGCGAGCAGATCACCGGCAACCGGGTCATCCGCGCCTTCGTCCGGGACACCTACGAGCAGGACCGGTTCCGCAAGGCCAACGGCGAGCTGACCGACATGCAGCTGGCCACCGGGCGGATGCTCGCGCTGATGTTCCCGATCGTGATGACCGTGGTGAACGTCTCCTCCATCGCGGTCGTGTGGTTCGGCGCCCACCGCATCGACAGCGGCGGCATGGCGATCGGCGACCTGACCGCGTTCCTCGCCTATCTGATGCAGATCGTGATGTCCGTGATGATGGCCACCTTCATGTTCATGATGGTGCCGCGCGCCGAGGTGTGCGCCGAGCGCATCCAGGACGTGCTGGGGACCGAGTCGTCCGTCGTGCCGCCGGCCGCGCCGGTCACCGAGCTGCGCCGGCACGGGCACCTGGAGATCCGCGGGGCCGGGTTCCGCTACCCGGGTGCCGAGGAGCCGGTGCTGAGGTCGGTCGACCTGGTGGCCCGGCCGGGCGAGACGACCGCCGTGATCGGCTCCACGGGCAGCGGCAAGTCGACGCTGCTCGGGCTGGTGCCGCGGCTGTTCGACGCCACCGAGGGCGAGGTGCTCGTGGACGGCGTGTCCGTGGCGAGCGTCGATCCGGCGCTGCTCGCCAGGACGGTCGGTCTGGTGCCGCAGAAGCCGTATCTGTTCGCCGGCACGGTCGCCACCAACCTTCGGTACGGCAATCCGGACGCCAGCGACGAGGAACTGTGGCAGGCGCTGGAGGTGGCGCAGGCCAAGGAGTTCGTGCGGCAGCTGGAGGGCGGCCTGGACGCGCCGATCGCGCAGGGCGGCACCAATGTCTCCGGCGGTCAGCGCCAGCGGCTGGCCATCGCCCGTACGCTCGTCCAGCGCCCGGAGATCTATCTCTTCGACGACTCCTTCTCCGCCCTCGACTACGCCACCGACGCGGCCCTGCGCGGCGCGCTCGCCCGGGAGACCGCCGAGGCCACCGTGGTGATCGTCGCCCAGCGGGTGGCGACCATCCGGGACGCCGACCGGATCGTGGTCCTGGACGAGGGCCGGGTCGTCGGCACCGGCCGGCACAACGAGCTGATGGCGGGCAACGAGACCTACCGGGAGATCGTGCTCTCCCAGCTCACGGAAGCGGAGGCTGCCTGATGGCCGGTCCCATGGGACGCATGATGGGCGGGGCCGGCCCGGACCAGCGGTCGATGGAGTTCACGAAGTCGGGCAAGCGGCTCATCGCCCAGTTCCGGCCCGAACGCCTCACGATCTACGGACTGCTGCTGTGCGTGGTCGTGAGCGTGGGCCTCAGCGTGATCGGCCCGAAGATCCTCGGCAGGGCCACCGACCTGGTGTTCGCGGGCATCATCGGCCGCCAGATGCCGGCCGGGGCCACCAAGGAGCAGGTGCTCCAGTCCATGCGCGAGCGCGGCGAGGGCGCCGTCGCGGACATGCTGAAGAGCACCGACTTCACCCCGGGCCAGGGCATCGACTTCGGCGCCGTCGGCAATGTCCTGCTGTTCGCGCTGGGCACCTTCCTGGTGGCCGGTCTGCTGATGGCGGTGGCGACCCGGCTGGTGAACCGGTCCGTCAACCGCACGATGTACCGGATGCGCGAGGACGTGCAGACGAAGCTGTCCCGGCTTCCGCTGTCGTACTTCGACAAGCGGCAGCGCGGCGAGGTGCTGTCCCGGGCCACCAACGACATCGACAACATCGGGCAGACGCTCCAGCAGTCGATGGGGCAGCTGATCAACTCGCTGCTCACCATCATCGGCGTGCTGGCGATGATGTTCTGGGTGTCGTGGCTGCTGGCACTGGTCGCGCTCGTCACGGTGCCGCTGTCGTTCGTCGTCGCCACCCGGGTCGGCAAGCGCTCCCAGCCGCACTTCGTGCAGCAGTGGCGCTCGACGGGCAAACTGAACGCGCACGTCGAGGAGATGTACACCGGGCACACCCTGGTGAAGGTGTTCGGCCGGCAGGAGGAGTCGGCGCGGCAGTTCGCCGAGCAGAACGAGGCGCTGTACGAGGCGGGGTTCAAGGCGCAGTTCAACAGCGGGATCATGCAGCCGCTGATGATGTTCGTCTCGAACCTCAACTATGTGCTGGTGGCGGTCGTCGGCGGTCTGCGGGTCGCCTCGGGCTCGCTGTCCATCGGTGATGTGCAGGCGTTCATCCAGTACTCGCGGCAGTTCTCGATGCCGCTGACCCAGGTCGCCTCGATGGCGAACCTGGTGCAGTCGGGTGTCGCCTCGGCCGAGCGGATCTTCGAACTCCTGGACGCGGAGGAGCAGGAGGCGGATCCGGTGCCCGGCGAGCGGCCGGCCAAGCTGCGCGGCCGGGTGGCGCTGGAGGGCGTGTCCTTCCGTTACGACCCGGACAAGCCGCTGATCGAGGACCTGTCGCTGAAGGTGGAGCCCGGCCATACGGTCGCGATCGTCGGCCCGACCGGTGCGGGCAAGACCACGCTGGTCAATCTGCTCATGCGGTTCTACGACGTGTCCGGCGGGCGCATCACCCTGGACGGCGTCGACATCGCGCGGATGTCCCGGGACGAACTGCGCTCCGGCATCGGCATGGTGCTCCAGGACACCTGGCTGTTCGGCGGCACGATCGCGGAGAACATCGCCTACGGCGCCGCGCGCGAGGTCACCCGGGGCGAGATCGAGGAGGCGGCGCGGGCGGCCCACGCCGACCGGTTCATCCGTACCCTGCCGGACGGGTACGACACGGTGATCGACGACGAGGGCAGCGGGGTCAGCGCCGGTGAGAAGCAGCTCATCACCATCGCGCGGGCGTTCCTGTCCGACCCGGTGATCCTGGTGCTCGACGAGGCGACCAGCTCCGTCGACACCCGCACCGAGGTGCTGATCCAGAAGGCGATGGCGAAGCTCCAGCACGGCAGGACCTCGTTCGTCATCGCCCACCGGCTCTCCACCATCCGGGACGCGGACACGATCCTCGTCATGGAGAACGGCGCGATCGTCGAACAGGGCGCGCACGCCGACCTGCTGGCGTCCGACGGCGCCTACGCCCGCCTGTACAAGGCCCAGTTCGCCCAGGCGGTCGCCGAGGTCGACTGACCGAGGCCGCCGCTCGGGACGCCGCCTGCGGATTCGGGATCCCGACCACGTCGCCCCGCCGGGCAGCCGCCCGGCGGGGCGACGTGCTGCCCGGTGCGGGCCCCGGGGTCCAGGCGCCGAGACGGACGAGGCCGATCGGCTGCCGTGAGCCGGTCCTGGGGGCGGGTCCCCGCGGGTCCGCGGTGCCGGCATCGGCGCAGGCCGGCGGCGTGGGTGGCGGGAGGGGGCGGGTTCCCTCGACGCCGTGGCGGGCCGCGTGTCGTCCCCGCCGACGGCCTCCCTTGAGGTGGATGGCCCCGGCGTCAGTCGAGGTAGCCGCGTAGTTGGTCGGCGAAGGCGTGGTCGCGGAGTTTGTTGAGGGTCTTGGACTCGATCTGCCGGATCCGTTCCCGGGTGACGCCGAAGATGCGCCCTATCTCCTCCAGCGTGCGGGGCCGCCCGTCGTCCAGCCCGTAGCGAAGCTGGACGACCTTGCGTTCGCGCTCCCCCAGCGTCGACAGCACCGCCTCCAGATGCTCCCTGAGCAGCAGGAACGCGGCCGACTCCACGGGGCTCGCGGCATCGCCGTCCTCGATGAGGTCACCGAGGGCGACATCGTCCTCCTCACCGACCGGCGCGTGCAGCGACACCGGCTCCTGGGCGAGCCGCAGCACCTCGCCGACCCGCTCGGGCGGCAGGTCGAGGTGGGCGGCGACCTCTTCCGCGGTGGGCTCGTGGCCGCGCTCCTGGAGCATGCGGCGCTGCACCCGCACGACCCGGTTGATGAGTTCCACTACATGCACGGGCACCCGGATGGTGCGGGCCTGGTCGGCGAGCGCACGGGACATGGCCTGCCGGATCCACCAGGTGGCGTACGTGGAGAACTTGTAGCCGCGGGCGTAGTCGAACTTCTCCACGGCCCGGATCAGACCGAGGTTGCCCTCCTGCACGAGGTCCAGCATGGTCAGTCCGCGGCCCACGTACCGCTTGGCGACGGACACCACGAGGCGCAGGTTGGCCTCGATGAGCCGGCGCTTGGCCATCCGGCCCAGCACGACCAGCCGGTCCAGGTCGAGGGCGAGCTGGCTGTCCAGGTCGGGGGTGCTGCCCAGCTTCTCCTCGGCGAAGAGTCCGGCCTCGACCCGGCGGGCGAGTTCGACCTCCTCGGCCGCGGTGAGCAGCGGGATACGGCCGATCTCGCGCAGGTACTGGCGGAACAGGTCCGAGGTGGGGCCGCCGGTCTCGGCGCGCGCGGCGGGCGGTTCGACGGGCTCCGGTGCCTCGACGGCAAGCGCCTCGGCGGGCGGCTCGGCGGGCCCGTCCGGCTCTGTCTCGGAGTGCGGCGCGACGCGGCTCCGCGGGGGCACGGCCACGATGACATCGGTCTCGGCGTCCGGCGCGTCCGGCGCGCTGATGTCGGTCTGGGCGAGGGTCTGGGTCTGCACGGGGGCGACCTCCAGGATGATCGCTGCCCGGGTGTGCGGCAGCGGTACGTCGGGGGCGGAGTCGACGGCCTCGCCGCTGTCCGTCCCGTACGAGATGAGCGGAACCGCGGGGACAGGGGACCCGTGGGGGACGGATCTGCCGCGCTCCGAGGACTCAGGCACCGCACCCCAGTGTGGGGTAAGACACATCACCGCCACGAGAGTCGTGCGATGACTTTTTGCGTCCGTTCCGTGACCACCCGATTACTCAGCTCGTTTGACCATCGGACTGACGGCCGGGGACACTGGGACCCGCTGAGTTAGGGCAGGATGAGGGCATGGGCGAGATCGAGGAACTGCGGCGGCGGCTTGAGGCGCTGGAGGCGCAGATGCACGATGTCGTGGAGCAGCAGGCCGCGACGCGGCACCTGGCCGTGAACTCGGATCGCGACGTGGCCGCGCTGCAGGAGCAGCGGCGGGCCGATGTCCAGTTGATGCAGGCTCTGCGGCAGACGCAGTTGGAGCACAGCAAGACGCTCACAGAGCACACCAAGACGCTCACGGAGCACAGCAAGTTGCTCGGTGCCCTGGTGTCCGGTCAGGTCGCGATGATGGAACAGATCGGGACGCTGACCGAGCAGGTCGGGGCCATCGCCGCGCACCTTGGCATCGAACCGCCCGAGGCGCCGCAGGGCTGACGGTCACAGCGCTGCCGCGCCGTGCACCTTCAGGGCCTGGTCGTACTGCTGGAGGACCCATAGTTCGTTGCGGGCGGCGGCCAGTTGGGCGGGGTCGCCGCCGGCCTCCAGGCGGCGCACGGTGATCTGGATCTCCTGGATCCGCCGCGCGACGGCCCGGCGGCGGACGGTCACGAGCTGTTCGCCCGCGTACGTCTCGTCGACCGTGCGGCGCATGATGGCCTCGACGGCCAGCTCCGTGACCATCGCGCGGACGGTGTCGTCCGGGGCCGCCTCCCGCACCCGGACCAGGAACTCCTGCGGGTCCTGTACGCCGTACTCGGCGCCGCCCGCCTCGATGACGGCCTCGCGGACGGCCGCGTACGGGGCGGCGGTGAACTCGTCGACGCCGTACGCGTCGAACGCCGGGGAGACCAACTCCGGGCGCTGGAGGGCGAGTTTCAGCAGTTCACGTTCCGTGGCGTACACCGGGTTACGGAGGTTGAGGGCGGGGCCGGCCCCGGTACGGCGCGGGGCCGCCGCCTCGTACTGCTGCGGGCCACGGGCCGGCGCCGGGGCCCGCCCGCCGCCGCCTCGCTCGCGCGCCCAACGCGCCAGCTGGGCCACCCGCTTGACCACGAACTGGGTGTCCAGGATGCCGAGCAGACCGGCCAGTTCGACCGCGACCTCGTGCTGCGCGCCGCTGTTCTTGATGCGGGCGACGACGGGCGCGGCCTCGTCCAGGGCGGCCGCGCGGCCCGCCGGCGTGTCCAGGTCGTAGCGGCCGACGATCTGGCGCAGCGCGAACTCGAAGAGCGGCGTGCGGGGTTCGGCCAGGTCGGCCACCGCCTCGTCGCCCTTGGCCAGGCGCAGCTCACAGGGGTCCATGCCGTCGGGCGCGATGGCGATGTATGTCTCGGCGGCGAACTTCTGGTCGTCCTCGAAGGCGCGCAGCGCGGCCTTCTGGCCCGCCGCGTCCCCGTCGAACGTGAAGATCACCCGTGCCGAGCCGTTGTCCATCAGCAGCCGGCGCAGGATCTTGATGTGGTCGCCGCCGAAGGCCGTACCGCAGGTGGCGATGGCCGTGGTGACCCCGGCCAGATGGCAGGCCATCACATCGGTGTAGCCCTCGACGACCACCGCGCGGCTGCTCTTGGCGATCTCCTTCTTCGCCAGGTCGATGCCGTAGAGGACCTGGCTCTTCTTGTAGATCGCCGTCTCGGGGGTGTTGAGGTACTTGGGGCCGTTGTCCGCCTCGTACAGCTTGCGCGCGCCGAAGCCGACGACCTCGCCGCCGATGTCCCGGATCGGCCACATCAGACGGCCCCGGAACCGGTCGATGGGGCCGCGGCGGCCCTCCTGGGAGAGGCCGGAGAGGATCAGTTCCTTGTCGGTGAAGCCCTTGCCGCGCAGATAGCGGGTGAGGTGGTCCCAGCCCTGGGGGCTGTAGCCGACGCCGAAGTGCACGGCCGCGGCCTGGTCGAAGCCGCGCTCGGCGAGGAAGATGCGGCCGGTCTCGGCCTCGGGGCTGGTGGCGAGCTGTTCCGCGTACCACTGCGCGGCGATCTTGTGGGCCTCGACCAGGCGGATGCGCTCGCCGCGCTGGTGCGCCGGGTTGTAGCCGCCCTCCTCGTAGCGCAGGGTGATGCCCGCCTGGGCGGCGAGGCGTTCGACCGCCTCGGAGAAGGAGAGGTGGTCGACCTTCATCACGAACGTGATGGTGTCGCCGCCCTCCTGGCAGCCGAAGCAGTGGAAGAGTCCCTTGCTCGGGCTGACCTGGAAGGACGGCGACTTCTCGTCGTGGAAGGGGCACAGTCCCTTGAGGTTGCCGCCGCCGGCGTTGCGCAACTGGAGGTACTCGGACACCACGGCGTCAATCGGGACAGCGTCCCGCACCGCCTTCACGTCCTCATCATTGATCCGCCCAGCCACGAGGTGATTCTACGGGGACTGTCACGCCCCAAAGGGGCGCGGGACTGTGCTCGACATGCGGCTCCGCCGCGCGGGCGCGACCAGCCACAGACAACCCGCACCCGCCGGACAACAGACGAAGGCAGACGCTTAGGCGAGCGGTCAAGCCAGCGCGGACAGCGCCACGCGCGGATCAGCCAACCGCTCCGTATCCACCCGCACCCCGGAGCGGATCAGCCGCTGGATCGGCCCTGTGACATCCCACACGTTCACATTCATCCCGGCCAGCACCCTCCCCTCCTTGACCCAGAACGCGATGAACTCCCGCTTGCCCGCGTCCCCGCGGATCACGACCTGGTCGTACGAGCCGGGCGGCGCCCAGCCGCTGTACTCCATGCCCAGGTCGTACTGGTCGGTGAAGAAGTAGGGCACGCGGTCGTAGACCTCGTCCCTGCCGAGCATCGAGCGGGCCGCGGCGGGGCCGCCGCCCAGCGCGTTGGCCCAGTGCTCCACCCGCAGCCGGGTGCCGAACAGCGCGAGCGGGAAGGACGCCACGTCACCGGCCGCGTAGATGTCGGGGTCGGAGGTGCGCAGCCGCTCGTCCACCACGATGCCGCCGCCGTGCGCCCGGTCGGCGATCTCCAGGCCCGCCGACTCGGCCAGCGCGGTGCGCGGGGCCGCGCCGATCGCGGCGAGGACGTCGTGCGCGGGGTGCTCCTCGCCGTCGTCGGTGCGGGCGGCGAGGACCATGCCGTCCTGGCCGACGATCTCGGTGAGGCGCACGCCGAAGCGGAAGCGGACCCCGTGTTCCCGGTGCAGCTCGGCGAAGAGGTTGCCCAGCTCGGGTCCGAGCACCCCGTGCAGCGGGGTCGGCGCGGTCTGTACGACGGTGACCTCGGCGCCGTACTGGCGGGCCGCCGCCGCGACCTCAAGGCCGATCCAGCCGGCGCCCGCGATCACGAGGTGGCCGTTGTCCCGGCCGAGCGCGGCGAGCACCCCCTTGAGCCGCTCGGCGTGCGCGATGCGGCGCAGGTGGTGGACGCCCGCGAGGTCGGTGCCGGGGATGTCGAGGCGGCGGGGCTCGGCGCCGGTGGCGAGGAGCAGCTTGTCGTAGTGGACGAGGGTGCCGTCGTCGCCGAAGCGGACGGTCTTGGCGGCGCGGTCGATCGCGTCGACCGTCTGGCCGAGGTGGAGTTCGACGTCGTTCTGCGCGTACCAGGCGGGTTCGTGCACGAAGACGCTGTCGCGCTCCTCCTTGCCGAGCAGATAGCCCTTGGACAGCGGCGGGCGCTCATAGGGGCGGTCCCGTTCGTCGCAGATCAGTATCACCCGGCCGGTGAAGCCCTCCGACCGCAGCGTCTCCGCCGCCTTGGCCCCGGCCAGGCCCCCTCCGACGATGACGAATGTCTGGTCCGCGTCGACCACGTGATGCCTCCTCGTAAGCGTGCCGCCACATGAGCCTCCCGCACGGAGCGTGGCGCGGGAAGGGGGAGTGACCCGATCAGGCCACGGAGGGTCACGTTCGTGTCACATGCGTCACATCAGTCTCACGTGTTCGTCACGTCCGTCCCGTCAGGCGCGCGTGCAACGAGCGCGCGGAGGCGTCGGTGAGCGAGGCGATCTGGTCGACGATCACCCGCTTGCGGGCGCTGTCGTCCGCCGCCGCCTCGAACAGGGCCCGGAACTGCGGGTCCAGGCCGTCGGGGGCCCGCGCGGTCAGCGCCTCGGCCAGTTCGGCGACCACGACGCGCTGGTCCGCGCGCAGCCGCTCCTGCTCGGCGCGCTGCATCACATACCGGTCGGCGACCGCCTTGAGGACCGCGCACTCCATCCGGGTCGGCCGGGGCACGACGAGTTCGGCGCCGTACCGGGTCAGCCGCCCGCTGCCGTGGGCCGCCCGGGTGGCGCCCTCGGCGGCCAGGCAGAACCGGCCGATGAGCTGGCTGGTGGCGTCCTTGAGCCGGGCCTGGGCGACCGCGGTGCCGTCGTAGCCGTGCGGCCACCACTCCTGGTCCTGGAGCCGGTCGAGGGCGGCGGCCAGTTCGGCGTGGTCGGTGTCCGCGGGTACGTACCGGCCGACGGCGACCTCGAACACCGACCGGCGTTCCGGTCCCGCCCGCAGACTGCCGGGGTCGATGTGGCCGGCGTGCAGGCCGTCCTCGACGTCGTGCACCGAGTACGCCACGTCGTCGGACCAGTCCATGACCTGGGCCTCGAAGCAGGTGCGGGTGCCGGGGGCCTCCTTGCGGACCCAGTCGAAGACCGGCCGGTCGTCCTCGTACACGCCGAACTTGGGCGAGGCGGGGTCGCTGGGGTGGGCGCCGCGCGGCCAGGGGTACTTGGTCGCCGCGTCGAGGACCGCGCGGGTGAGGTTCAGCCCGACGGAGCCCTCCGGGGTGAAGCGTTTGGGTTCGATGCGGGTGAGCAGTCGGAGGGACTGGGCGTTGCCCTCGAAGCCGCCGCAGTCCCGTGCGAACTCGTTGAGCGCCTGCTCCCCGTTGTGGCCGAACGGCGGGTGGCCCAGGTCGTGGGAGAGGCAGGCCGCCTCGACCAGATCGGGGTCGCAGCCGAGGGCGGCGCCCAGCTCGCGGCCGACCTGGGCGCACTCCAGGGAGTGGGTGAGCCGGGTGCGTGGGCTGGCGTCCCAGGCCGGGCCCATGGTGCCGGGCGTCACCACCTGGGTCTTGCCGGCCAGGCGGCGCAGCGCGGCGGAGTGCAGCACGCGCGCGCGGTCGCGCTGGAACGCGGTGCGGCCCGGGCGTTTGTCGGGTTCGGGGGCCCAGCGGTCGGCCGACGCCGGGTCGTAGCCGGCAGGGGGTGCGGGTGCCATGGTTAGACCGTAAGCGCCGACCGGCACATCCGGACGACGACGGGGCGCCCGCGCGTCTGCCGGGGAGTGTCGGGGCGGGTGCGTCATGGGCCCCGCCGGGTACCTCTGGATGCCGCTGGGTACCTCCGGGTCACCTCCCGCTGGGTACCTCCGCGTGACCCCCCGCCGGGTACCTCCGGGTGACCCCCTGAGGGGTAGCTCCGCGTGACCTCCCGCGGGGTAGCTCCACCGGCTGCCCCCCGAGGGGCACCTCCGGGCGACCCCCGCCGGGTAACTCCGGGTGACCTCCCGCGGGGTAGCTCCACCGGCTACCCCCCGAGAGGTAGCTCCTCCGGCTGACCTCCCGAGGGGTGCCTCCGGGCGACCCTCCGAGGGGTAGCTCCGGGTGACCCCCCGCCGGGTAGCTCCACCGGCTGCCCCCGAGGGGTAGCTCCTCCGGCTGACCTCCCGAGGGGTACCTCCGGGCGACCCTCCGAGGGGTAGCTCCGGTTGACCACCCGCCGGGTACCACCGGGTGACCACCCGAGGGGTACGTCTACGGTGTTACGCCGAGGCCAGTTCCGGGGTTGTGGTCGTCGGGGTCGCCAATGCCCGGTCGTAGCGGTGCAGGATCAGGTGGGCCAGCGCGGGATGGGCGCCGAGCGGGGCGGAGGCGATCCAGGGGGCCTGTCCGGCGCACTGGGTGGCGAACCGGCCGGGGGCCGTGAAGCAGGAGGCCACCGCGATCCGGTGCCGGCCGCGGTCGGCCAGCGCGCGCAGCGCCGCGGGCACGGTCGGTGCCGCGGCGGACGCGTAGGCGGGGACGACGGGCACGCCCAGGCGGTCGGCGAGGAGGCGGGCCGTACGACGGGTGTCGGCCGCCGAGTCGGGGTCCCGGGAACCGGCGGCGGCGAGCACGATCCCGCTGCGGCGGCGGACGGCCTCGGTCGTCCGGGTGCGCCAGCCTGCCTCGGCGAGCCGGGCGCACAGGGTGTCCACGAGCAGCGGGTGCGGGCCGAGCGGGTCGGCCACGCGCGCGTGCGGGGCCGCGGCGGCGACCGCCTCCGGGATGTCCCGCTTGACGTGGTGGCCGCGGGTGAGCAGCAGCGGGACGAGCACCGCCGGGGCGCCGCCGAGAGCGGCGAGGGTGTCGGGCAGCAGCGGCTCGTTCAGCTCGATGTGGCCGAGCCGGACCGGCACGGCGGGACGCAGCCGCCGTACCCGCTCCATGATCGCGCGTACGGTGTGCAGCGCGCGCGGGTCGCGGCTGCCGTGCGCCACGAGGACCAGGGCGGGCGGCCCCGGGCGGCGGCTGCCGCCGAGCGCGGTACGGCCGAGCCGACCGGCCAGTCGACCGCTGACGCTGTCCATGAGGTGCGCCGTGCTGTCGAGGCGGACACGGGACTCGTCGCGAGGGTGGTTCGACGCCGTCATGAACCGATCGTGACGGCAGCAGGTTGCGTGCCCGTTGCCTGCCGGTCACGGACGTTTTCCGGCGGATCACGCCACCGGGCCGCGCGCCGTGAGGCGAACCGGACCACCGCGTGCCGCGTCCTCCAGAGCGGGAACCGACCGGGGCGAGACTCCCCGGGGAGAAACGGGGGCACCGCATGAGGATCCGTCGGCCGCGTCTGCCGCGCACCCGGGCCGGGCAGCGGCGGCTGGTGCAGGCCGTGGTGGCCGGGTGCGTGCTGGCCCTGTCCCCGGCGACCTGGCTGCATCTGTCCACGGCCGACCGGCTGCGCGGCACCGCGGACGCGCCGCGCGCCGAGGTCGCGGTCGTCTTCGGCGCCGGCCTGTGGAACGGTGAGCCGTCGCCGTACCTGGCGCACCGGCTGGACGAGGCGACACGGCTGTACCGGGCGGGCCGGATCGAGGTCGTCCTCGTCACCGGCGACAACAGCCGGGAGGACTACGACGAGCCGGACGCGATGCGTACGTATCTGACGCGGCACGGCGTGCCCGACGGGCGCATCGTCAGCGACTACGCGGGCTTCGACACCTGGGACTCCTGCGTCCGGGCGAAGAAGATCTTCGGCGTCGACCGGGCCCTGCTGATCAGCCAGGACTTCCACATCCGGCGCGCGGTGGCGCTGTGCGAGGCGGCGGGCATCGACTCCTACGGCGTCGGCGTGGCCGACGAGCGCGACGTCACCTGGTACTACGGCGGCGTCCGCGAGATCTTCGCGGCGGGCAAGGCGGCCCTGGAGACGGCGTTCCGACCTGACCCCCACTTCCTCGGCCCGAAGGAACCCGGAGTGCACGAGGCACTGGCGAGCCGGCGGTGACACGAGCGGCCCAGGGCCTGAAGCAGCCCTTGCTACTCCCCCTCCCCGAAGGGCGCGGTCGGGTCCACGTCGAATCCGTCCGTGATCCGGAACATCAACTCCAGGGCATCGGACGGCTGGTTCCCGCGGTGGTCCGGGCCGGGCAGGGCCTGCTCGGTCCAGATGCACTTTCCTTTCGCCGTGTAGCGGCTGCCCCAGCGTTGCGAGAGCGCCGTGATCAGTTGCAGCCCGCGGCCGCCTTCGTCGGTGTCCGCGGCGCGGCGCATACGGGGCATCGTGAGGCTGCCGTCGAAGACCTCGCAGATCAGTTCGGCTCCGTGCAGCAGCCGCAGGCCGACCGGGCCCTTGGCGTGCCGTACGACGTTGCCCACCAGTTCGCTGGCCAGCAGTTCCGTGGTGAATGTCAGGTCGTCCAGGCCCCAGGCGGAAAGCTGCTCACGGACGTGGCGGCGGGCCAGACCGGCCGCCTTCGGGTCCTCGGTGAGCGGCCAGGAGGCCATCCTGTCCGCGTTCAGGGCGTGGAGGCGGGCGACGAGGAGCGCTGTGTCATCGGCCGCTTGGTGCTCGGCGGGGAGCAGGCCGGCCGTCAGACTGTCGCAGAGGCGCTCCAGATCCGCGTCGCTGCCATCCTCGTGGGCGGTACGCAGGAGCCTGGCCAGGTCCGCCATGCCCGCGTCCATGTCACGTTTCGCCGACTCGACGAGGCCGTCGGTGTAGAGCACGACCAGGGTGCCTTCGGGCAGCGTCAGCTCGACTGTCTGGAACGGCGGCTCGGCCGCACCCAGAGGCGGGTCGGGGCCCAGTTCCGGGAACCGCACGGTGCCGTCGGGGTGTACCAGGGCCGGGGGCGGGTGCCCGGCGTGGGTGATGGAGCAGACCTGGGTGGTGGAGTCGTAGAGCACGTACAGGCAGGTCACATACGACTCCTCGCCCATGCCGCCGACGATTTCGTTGAGGTGCCCCATGATTTCGTCGGGAGGCAGTTCGAGACCGGCCAGGGTGTGGACGGCCGTGCGCAGGCGGCCCATGGCGGCCGCCTCGGGCAGCCCGTGGCCCATGACGTCACCGACGACGAGGGCGACCTGGCCGCTGGAGAGCGGGATGACGTCGTACCAGTCGCCGCCCACGTCCATGCCCTGCCCTGCGGGGAGGTAACGGGCGGCGGTCACGCATGCGGGCAACTCGGGCAGGCCGGTGGGAAGCAGGCTGCGCTGGAGTTCGCGGGACCGGATGCGCTCGGCGTCGTAGAGCCGGGCCCGCTCCAGGGCCTGCGCGACGAGGGCGCTGATCGTGGTCAGCAATGAGCGCTCGTCGTCGCTGAGCCGATGCGGACGGTCCCAGGACACGACGCACACTCCGAAGGTGTAACCGGACGCCGTCAGCGGCAGGAACGCCCAGGCCTGCTTGTGGGCGATGCCGGGCAGGTCGGTGTGATCAGGCGAGTACGCGGCGTATTCCTGCGGCGAGGACAGGAACGCCGGTGTTCCGGACCGGATCACATTCCAGGCCGGGCTGGTGCTCGCTGTGGTGCGGCTGTTCAGGAGGTCGAGGAAGTCGTCCGCGTAGCCGACGGCTCCGACACCGATGAGCCGCTTTCCTTCGATGGCCTGCACCATGAGTCCGGCGGCGTCGAACGGTGGCAGTACCCACTGTGCGACCGCGTCCACCACGTCCTGTGATGTCGTCGCCTTGGAGAGCGCCGCGGTCAGCTCCGTGATCCGGGCCGCTCGCTCGGACGCGGCACGCTCGGCCGCCCGGCGCTCCTCCTGCATACGCAGTTTCTCGGTGACGTCCGTCAGGTAGAGGACGCAGCCTACGGGCCCCGGGACCAGCCGCAGCCGGTAGCGACGCCCCGTGTCCCGCAGGCGTACGTCAAAGCTGGCGGGCTGCTCCCCGGCGGCGGCCTTCCGACAGCGACGCTCCAGGCCCTTGATCCACCGCGCGGGCAGATCCCACAGCACACGCCCGAAAAGCTCCTCCTGGGAGAACCCCAGCACATGTTCCGCTTCCAGGTTGGTGAAGATGATGCGCCATTCGGCGTCCACCGCCAGGAAACCGTCGCTCATCTGACGAAGGGCCCGGCTGAGCGCGTCCCGAGCGGAAGGCGACTCGCTGCTCTCCCATCGCACGCCGACCATCCGGAACGGCCGGCCCCGGTCGTCGTACGTGGGCAGACCGCGGGCCCGCGACCAGGCGTACGTGCCGTCCAGACGCCGTACCCGGTAAGCGGCCTCGTACACCGAGTGGTCGCGGATCGCCCGCTGCGCCTCCGCCAGTGTGGGTGCCAGGTCGTCGGGGTGGAGAACGTGCATCCAGTCCTGGACCTCTACGGTGTAATCGGCAGGTCTGCTGCCGTAGAACTCCATCATCGCCGCGTCCCAGATCAGCTCACCGGTCTGGAGGTTCCAGTCCCACCAGCCGACCCTGAGCCCTGGCACTCCCTGCCAGGGCTGCTCGCTGTCGGGCTCCTTCGGCGCGGATTCGGCCATCTTCGGAGCCTGGGACATGCGCTCCTCGGCCCATGCGACGACGGTCCGGAGGAAGTCCCAGTGCTCCGGGGTGGGCTCGCTCCGGTCGCCGGTCAGAACGGAGAGGGTGCCCACGATCTGGCCCCCGCCGGACACCGGCAGGGCGGCCAGGCCTGTGCCGGACCCTGGGGCGTCGGCGGCTTCGCCGGGGGGCAGCGGCAGCCATACAGCGGTGCCCCGGCGCAGGGCACGCGCCGGGGCAAGCGGGCTCTGCTGGTCGATGATCTCCCAGGGGCGGGTGAGGGCGGGTGGCAGACCGACGGCCGACGCCAGACACAAAGAGGACGCAGGAACACAGAGATGGACCATTCCACCCAGAGCGCGCAGCTCACCCACGGCGTGCTGGAGCGCCAGCCGGAAGACTTCGTTCTCCGGAACTCCGAGAGCCACCGTACTGAGCAAAGTCAGTCGCGGGTTCACACCGCAAACTTTACGCTCGGCTCCGGCGCCCGGGCGCCCCGTGAGCCGGGGCCCGGCGAGTGCTCCGGGGCCCCGCGTGGCCTGCGTACTCCCCGTGCGGTCAGGTGAGGGCTCCGGGGTGAGCGCCATCGGCACGATGGCGGCGGCGCACCAGTCGGCGCCGGGCCGGCGGCGGGTGTGACGCGGCGGAAACGGCCGGTCCCTCCCCGTGGTGTCGGGGAGGGACCGGCCGGTGTGTCCAGAGAGGCTGTGCCGGGGCGGGCTAGAGAACGGCTCCCGCGCTGTTCCGGCGGCGGATCAGGAGGAAGCCGCCGAGGGCCGCCGCGGCGGCCGCGCCACCGATGGCCGGGTCGATGACCGGGATCCCGGGGACCTCGGTCTTGACGCAGGAGTCGTTGTTGTCGGGGTTGGGGTCGGGCTCCGTACCCGTGACCTTGACGCAGTTGTTCAGCACGACCGTCTGCGCGGGGAAGGGAGCCTTGGCACGGACGGTGATGGTGTGGCTCTCACCGACGGCCAGCGGCCCGCCGGAGCAGGTCAGTTTGCCGGCGGCGATACCGCAGTCCGCGTTGGAGGTCTTGGCGTCGGTGATCCCCTCGGGCAGCGGGTCCGTCACCGTCCAGCGCGTGGCGGTGTTCGGCCCGTTGTTGGTGACCATGATCTGGTACTCGATGTCCTCGCCCGGACCCACCTTGGCCGGGCCGATCTTGATCACGGACAGGTCGGCCTGCGGGTTCACGAAGCCGAAGTCGGCGCCGTGGTCGTTCTGGCCCGCGCCCTTCGGGGTGACCTGGACGGCCGGGAAGGGGTTGCCGGACGTCTCACCGCTGGAGTCGATCTGGTCGTTGCCGCCCTGGTTCGGGCGGGTCGGCTTCCAGCCGTCCAGGACGCCACCGGCCTGGTAGTCGGCCGGGTTGTCCATCTTCACGGTGTACGTCTTGCCGTACTGGAAGTCCTCCGGCTTGACGTTCTTGGTCACGGTCGAGTCGAAGTAGTACTCGCCCCGCTCGTTGGTGACCGCCGTACCGATCTTGTTGCCGGCCGCGTCGTACAGGTTGACCGTGGCACCCACCACCGGTTCCTCACCGGGGTCCTGGATACCGTCCTGGTCAGCGTCCTTCCAGACCCGGTTGCCGATCTGCAGCGGCGCCTCGTCGCAGAGGACTTCCAGGTCGCCCATACCGCGCGCCTTGCCGAAGTCGTCGTTCAAGAAGAGGCCGTCCCCGTTGATGGCGCTGGTGCCGTTGTCCCGGTCCACCCACCGCACACCGCTGCCCGTCTTCTGGATCGGGTCCATCGCGGTGAACGGGAGCCTGTCCTCCACCGCGGAGAACGCCACACCACCCGTGCTGATCTCCTGGTGGCCACCGTCTACGGTGGCCATGTAGTCACCGGGGTAGAACTCCAGGACGTTCAAGCCCTCTCCGCCCGAGACCTCGGGGCCGGTGTTGTTGCTCTTGCAGCCGCCGTTGCCGTCCAGGACGAACATGTGGTTCCCGCCACGGCACGCCCGGTTGATGTCACCGCCGTTGACCGCGGTGGTCGCCGGCCAGGTGGCCGAGGTATCCGGCAACCGCCAGCCGCTGCGGTCGGCGAAACGGTCGGCGAAGCCGACGACCATGTCACCGTTGATCTCGAAGTTGATGTCGGTCAGCTCCGGCTCCGGGTTCTGGATCACCTCACCCGTGCACGCCTTGCCGTCCTGGGTCATGGGCCGGATGTTGGTCCAGGGATACCAGCTCGGGCCACCGCACGGGATGTGTGAGTACCCGCCGCGGGGGAAGTTCAGCGGCTGGTCCATGACCGTGCCGGTGAACTGGCCCGTGACCGGGTCGAAGACCTGCACGACCGCCCGCATGTCGGCCTTGCTGCCGGTCGACTGCGCCGAACACACACCGCCGACATACACCTTGCCCTCATGCAGACCCAGACCGAAGGGACGCCAGTCCCCCGGCGCGGCACACCCCGGGTCCTTGATCGGGTAGGACGCCTTCGGAGCGGCGGCGGTGGACTGCGTGGCGTCGTAACGGTAGAGCCTGCGGTCGTGCAGGTTGACGACGTACAGGTCCTTGCCGTCCGCGCTGACGTCCAGGTCGCCCAGCGACTCCTTGCCCACCACCGGACCGAACGCCTCGTCCATCCCGGCTTCCACACTCATGTTGTGCTGGGTGCTGCCGGGGTTGGGGACCTTGGTGAACACCACGGTCTGCTTGGTGTTCGGGTCGGTCCGGTAGATCGCACCCGCCTCGCCGGGACCGTACTTCGCCCCTCGCTTGGCATAGGCCGCGGAGAAGACCTGCTTGGTCACCCGGTTGACGCCGACACCCCAGACCGTGCCCGTCTGCCCGTTGTTCGCCAGGTCCGAGACAAGATCCGGATTCACCACGGCGTCGCCGCGCGTGCCGAACGGGAACGACGTCAGCGTGCGCTTGCTGTCCGGGGACGCACTACCGGGCGGAATGGAGGCGTTCTGACAGGCCGTGAACAGCATGGCGTTCTTCTGGCAGTAGTCCTCCGGGGACCAGAACGAGGTGGTGATCTCCACGTTCTTGCCACCCGACAGGTCCACGAACTCCACGTTCGACGACAGCACCGTCGGATCGATCAGGTTGGGCCGCGCCGAGGCGAACCCGGGGAAGAGCACCTTCGGGTCGGGGTTCTTCACCTCGACCCGGTACTTGCCGCCGCCCAGGCTGTTGCCCGGCGTCAGCTTCACCGTGCCGTCCGCCTGCGTCGTACCGGTGACCGACCGCCCGGCGTCGTCGGTCAGTACGACCGTGACCCCGGCCATGCCCGGTTCGAGCACCTGGTCCCACTTGCCGTTCGCGTTCACCTCACGCACGACCCGGACGGTCGCGTCACCGTCCCCGGAGTCGGCCACCGCCGGGGACACCGCCGTGACCACCCCCGTCGCCGCGAGCGACGCCGATAACGCGGCCGACAGGGCCAAGGACATACCGCCGGACCATCGCCGGCGCTGCCACTGATCCACTACCCGTTCCTTTCCTTGCCAATAGATGGACGTCCGGGGCGAGCCCGCTCGCACACCGGGACGCACCTATAGGAATCTTCACGGGCCTCTCACATGACGAGCGGATAAGCCGAACGGACGAGTTCACCGGCTCGCGAGGGCGCGGAGCTGTGCTACGGTCTCGGTGTTGCAGTTGTGGTACCCATGAACCCATGTGCGCCTGACGGGAATGTTTCTCCTGCAGGCGCATTGTTCGTTTCCGGCATCTCCGGATGGGGCCTCTGCCTACAGAAGGAGAGTGACATGGCACAGGGAACCGTGAAGTGGTTCAACGCCGAAAAGGGTTTCGGGTTCATCGAGCAGGACGGCGGCGGCCCCGACGTCTTCGCTCACTACTCGAACATCCAGAGCCAGGGCTTCCGTGAGCTTCAGGAGGGCCAGCGGGTCTCGTTCGACGTCACGCAGGGCCAGAAGGGCCCGCAGGCGGAGAACATCGTCCCCGCCTGATCGCCGGACGCGTATCCGCTCTCACCGGGGTCCGCACCGTCATGGTGCGGACCTCGGTTTGTGCTGTTTTCAGGAAGGCAGATCACTGCATGTCCCGCAGACCCCAGAAGCCGAACCGGCGCGCCTCCTCGCCCCGGCCGTCCGCGTCATCGCCCCGGCCGTCCGCGTCGTCACCGAGGGAGTTCCGGCTGCCGGAAAGCACGACACCCGCGCTCCCCGCCGTCGAGGACTTCGCCGGTCTCGACATGCCCGCGGGGCTGCTGACGACCCTGACCGCACAGGGCGTGACCACCCCCTTCCCCATCCAGGCCGCCACCCTGCCCAACTCGCTCGCCGGCCGTGACGTGCTCGCCCGGGGACGCACCGGTTCCGGCAAGACCCTGGCGTTCGGGCTCGCGCTGCTGGCCCGTACGGCGGGGCTGCGCGCGGAGCCCAAGGCGCCCCTCGCCCTGGTGCTGGTGCCCACCCGTGAACTCGCCCAGCAGGTGACGGACGCGCTGACCCCGTACGCGGCAGCGGTGAACCTGCGGCTGGCCACCGTGGTCGGCGGGCTGTCCATCACCAAGCAGGCCGGTGCGCTGCGGCGCGGCGCCGAGGTGGTCGTGGCGAGCCCCGGACGACTCAACGACCTCGTGGAGCGCGGGGACTGCGTGCTCGACCACGTACGCATCACCGTGCTGGACGAAGCCGACCAGATGACCGACATGGGTTTCCTGCCACAGATCACCAAGCTGATCCGGCAAGTACGGCCCGACGGGCAGCGCATGCTCTTCTCGGCGACCCTGGACCGCACCATCGACCGCCTGGTGCAGCAGTTCCTGACCGACCCCGTGGTGCACTCCGTCGACCCGTCTGCGGGGGCGGTGACCACCATGGAACACCATGTGCTGCACCTCCAGGACGAGACCGACAAGAAGGCGGTCACCACGCGTATCGCGGCCCGTGACGGCCGGGTCATCCTCTTCCTCGACACCAAGAGGTCGGCCGACCGGCTCGCCAAGCGCCTGCTGGCCGTCGGCGTCCGCGCGGCGGCACTGCACGGGGGCCGCTCCCAGCCGCAGCGCAACCGCACCCTGGAGCAGTTCAAGAACGGCCAGGTCACCGCGCTGGTGGCGACGAACGTCGCGGCCCGTGGCATACACATCGACGACCTCGACCTCGTGGTGAACGTCGATCCGCCGGCCGACCACAAGGACTACCTCCACCGGGGTGGCCGCACGGCGCGCGCCGGCGGTTCCGGCAGCGTGGTCACGCTGGTCCTGCCCGAGCAGAAACGGGACGTCACCCGGCTCATGTCGGACGCGGGCATCCGGCCGCGGACGGCCCGCATCACATCGAGCGACGCGGAACTCGCCACCATCACCGGCGCCCGTGAGCCGTCCGGCGTGGCCGTCACCATCGAGGTCCCCCAGCCGCCGGCCCCGGCGCCCCGCCCCGCCCGCAAAACCAACACCGAGCCCGGCAGACGATCCGGGCGCCGCCGCGGCGCCGGGTCCCCGGCGACGGGCGCTGCCACGGGCACGGGGGGCCAGGGCTCCGACCGCCGGTCCGCGACGACAGCCTCTGGCGGTGCAGCCGGGACGAGAGCCTCCGCCGGTGCCGCTGGCGCGACAGCCTCCGCCGGTACGTCCGCGACCGGCGGACGTCGCGCTCCCCGCCGGACGGGATCGAGCGGCGCCACCGGGGCGACAGCCTCGACCGGCACCTCCACGACCAGCGCGCGTCGCGCTCCTCGCCGGACGGCATCGGGCGGAGCCGCGGGCGGGGCCACCGGGGCGAAGGACCGTGGCTCCGACCGCCAGTCCGCGGCCGGTACGGCGACCGGCGCCACCTCCGCCAAGACCGCCCGCGGATCCGGCCGCCGCGCCTCCGCCTCCTAGACCGGGGCCGGGCAACGTCGGACCGCACGGGGGCGGGGGCGAGCTGGACTGCGCGGGGGTGGTCAGGTGGCGTACTCCGGTTCGTGCAGCGCCGCCTTGCGGACGAGATCGGCGGCGTCGCCCAGGTCCAGTCCGTCGAGGTACGTCCTGAGCGCTTGTACGGTGTCGGCCAGTCGGTCGGTGAGTGTGGGACTCAACAGGTCGCGGGGCGCGATGGCGCGCCGGAAATCCTGCTCTTCGATCGCGCGGGCCACGAGCTTTTCCGCGAGCCACAGGGGAGTGCGCTCGCGGATGGCATAGGTGAGGTGGACGCTGTCCTCGGTGTGGCCCAGGGCGTGGGGGTTGTGCACCCAGCCTCTCGGCAACAGCAGGGTCTGCCCGGCCTCAAGGTCGATCGACAGGTCGGGCCCGGCATCCTCCCAGCCCGGGACGAAGTCGGGCTGCCAGACCCTAAACGACTCCTGGTACTCGCGCATGGGGGCTTCGTACATCGGTTTCCACAACTGCCACGTCTTGGCGCCGGCGATCTGTACGACGAGCGCCATCTGCTGGTCCCAGTGGTGCAGCAGCCCCTGTTCACCGGCCGGGGTGAGGAAGGCATGGACGTAGTTGCTGTAGCCGGTCTCCCGCTGGATGGCCTTGGACATGGTCGCGAAGGCCGGGATGACGCGCTGGAGGTTGCCCAGACGGATGGTGTGGCCGTCGGTGTAGAGCGTGCGGAGTTTGACGGGGTCGGTACGCCCGTCGGTTTTGAAGGCCTCCCGGTTGGCGGGGCCGGCCTTCATGACCGCGACCTCGGCGGCTGGGACGCATCCCGTGTCGATCCACTCGTGCAGGGAGCGGACGGTGACGATGCTGTCGAGTGCCGTGCGCCCGCGCGCGTACACGCGGGGCTCGGTGGGCCAGTCGGCCAGCAGGCCGGCCAGCTCCTGCGGGGGCAGCAGCAGGTTCAGCGACATCTGATCTCCTCGTCATTGAGGGAGCAGGGGGCACTTCAGGTCCGGGTGGAAGAGGTTCGGGCAGCACACGACGGCCAGTGAGAGGAGGCTGCGCGTCTGGGTGTAGTGGACCCAGGTGACGTCGACTCCCCGGGGGAGGACATCGGCGGCGTAGGCGAGTTTTCCGTCAAGGCTGATGTAGGCCTGCCTGCCGTCGATTCGCTCGTACGGCGGGTGGTCGGTGTACCCGCGCTTCAGCCATGTGAGTGCCTCGGCGGCGTCCGTCCAGGTGCGGTCGGTCGCGGTCTGTCCTTCCTTGGCCAGCCAGTGGCCGGTCATCAGCGGCGGCAGGCTGGACGTGGCGAACTCGCCGCCGGCCTCTTGATAGCGGGTGGCGAAGTCCGCGTCGGGTCGTGGCCGCACAGGGTGCGGCGGCCTCCTGTTGCCCTCCTTCGCGTAGTGGCCGGGCGAGCCGAGCCAGGGACCGAAGCCGTGCCAGTGCCCGGCCCACGTCTGACTGGTGACCTTGGGTTCCTCTGGTGCGATGGTGGTCATGCGTCCTCCGGACGGGCCGACCCGCCGATGCGGGGCGGCCCGTGGTGTGCGGTGAGGTGGGCGGTCAGGCTAGAGCGTCAGACCCCGGGCGCGGGCCCAGCGGACGGCGAACGTGTCCAGCTCCGCCCCGGTCATGCGCAGCTCGCGCCCGGAGCCCTCGGGCTTGGAGTCGGTGACGGCGAAGGCGTCCGTACCGGCCAGTCGGGTGGTGGTCACGCACGTCTCGTTGTCGCCGCCGAGGTTGCCGCCGCACCACGTGCGTGCGGAGGCGTCGGCGGCTGCGGGCAACTCGTAGAGGTTGGTCCTGGCCATGGCTGACCTCCGGTGATCCTGTTCGGAGAAGCGGTCTCCGTGCCGTGGTACGCCCGCCTCGCCGTTCGTCCCGTACGGGGCTGGGCGGGGCGGAGGTCTTCTCACACCCTCCGACGGTAGAAACCCGTTCAGGGAGCCCGCTACGGAGTTGCACCGAATTACACGGCAGTTGTAGCCGCAGGCCATGGCCAATACGTACTCTTGACCGCGTGACTCATAGGCAAGACGGTGGTGTAAATCGCTGCAACCGACTAGCGCGGGAGGCAAGCCACCGATGACCATTCACTTCGTCGGGATCGATCCCGAGACGGACGAGGACGGATGCCCCACCGTCTGGGTGGACCCGGACACGGAAGACCTGCTGATCCAGAGCTACCGAGCCGACGAGGAGACGACCGCGGCCTGCGACGCTTTGTCCCCGGCCCGAGCGCCCATCCCACCTGGGGAAACCATCATCAGGATCCCGGTCCGCATGATCCCGATTCTCAGGAAGGCATGCGATGAACTCGGTCCCGGAGTTCGCTGAACTCCTCGCCGCCACCACCAAGTCGGCCGTCCACCTGGAGATGCGGGACGCCTACTACAGCAACCCCCGCTTCGAGGCATGGCAGGACGGCGAACGTATCGACTGGGACGACCGGGCCTCCTGGTGGCGTCCCTTCCACGGGGACATCGCCAACGCGGTCGACCGCGGCGTGACCATCCGCCGCGCCCGGATCATCTCCGAGCCGGTCACCGACTACATCCGCTGGGAGCATTACCAGACCCGCGCCAATCTGGAGGCCGGCGAGCATGTGCGCTGGCTGCCGCGGAGTCAGGCCTGGGACCTTCTCCTGCCCGGTAGCGACCTGTGGATCTTTGACGAGCGTCTGATGCGTGTTCACCACTTCTCCGGTGACGGCGAGTGGATCAGCAAGGAACTGTGCGACGACGCTACCGTGGTCGACCAGCACGCGGCTGCGTTCGAACGGATCTGGGAGCGGGCCGTCCCGCACGACCAGTACGAGGTCAAGTAACCAGGACATGGTCCCATTCCCCACGTCCAGCCTGCAGGAAGCGCGCGCAGCTGTCGCGGCACGGCTGAGGGAGCTGCGCCTGGACGCAGGCATCACCAGCAAGGAACTTGCTCGCCTGGCGGGCTGGTCCGTGGCCAAGTCCTCCAGGATCGAGAACGCCGTAACCGCCCCGTCCGATGCCGACATACGCGCCTGGTGCACAGCGTGCGGGGCCGACGACCAGGCGCCCGACATCATCGCGTCCAACCGGCAGGCCGACTCCATGTACCTGCAATGGAAGCGGCTCCAGCGCACCGGCATGAAACAACTGGCAGAGACGTCCGCCAAGCTGTACGAGCGCACCCGTACGTTCCGCGTGTACGCCTCCCACGTCATGCCCGGTTACCTTCAGAGACCCGGTTACGCCACCGCGCTCATGGGCACCATCGCGGGATTCCGCGGCACCCCGGACGACGTCAGCGAAGCGGTCGCCGTGCGCATGCGACGCGCCCGGGTCCTACAAGAAGGCGACCACCGGTTTGCGACTCTGATCGAGGAGCACGTCCTCAACCACCGCATAGGCGACAAGGACGTCATGGCCGGACAGCTCGGCCACCTGCTTGCCGCGATGACCTTGCCATCCATGTCGCTGGGCATCATCCCGGTCGGCACCTCCAGGGAAGGTGCCATGTGGCCTCTTGAGCAGTTCACCGTCTTCGACGAGACACGGATCCATGTGGAACTGCTTGCGGCGAAGGTGACCGTCACAGCACCCGGCGAACTGGACATCTACCTGCGAGCGTTCGCCCGGCTTGCGGAGTTGGCCGTGTACGGGGCCGAGGCGCGGGCGTTGATCCTCAAGGCGATCGCAGCGCTGACCTGACTCTGAACGCGGGAGTGTGGCCCCGCCCTCCCGCCGGGCGGGAAGAGCGGGGCCGGGTGCGTGCGCTCAGGTGGTGCGGAACCCTCCGGTCTTTACGCCGGTCACGAATGAGGTGAAGGCGTGGGCCGGGAGGTCCAGCACCGGGCCGTTCGGGTCCTTGGAGTCACGGACGGGGACCAGGCCGCGCGAGGCGACGAGGTTGGCGGCGACCTCGACGCACTGGCCGCCGTTGTTGCTGTAGGAGGACGTGAACCAACGGGGGGATTCGGTCGTCACAGGGTGTCCTTCGTGGTGCCGAACCGCCCGGTCTTGACACCGGCCACGAATGACGTGAACGCGTGGGCCGGGAGGTCCAGCACCGGGCCGTTCGGGTCCTTGGAGTCACGGACGGGGACCAGGCCGCGCGAGGCGACAAGGTTTGTGGCGACCTCGACGCACTGGCCGCCGTTTTCGCTGTAGGAGGACGTGATCCAACGCGGGTTCTCGGTCGTCACTGGATGCCCTTTCCTGGCTGGCTGATCATGGCCACTGATTCCGCCTGCGAGCAGGCTTCGGCCTGTAGTTGATGGTAGGCCGTCAGTATGGGTAGTACGAACGTGCTGTCGCGTTCGAGATGACCCCGATGGGCGGACTCGGCGTACGACACCAGCGAGCGGTCCGGCAACGTCAGCAGCGTCACCGGCAGGCTGAACGGACGACGGGACCCCATGCTGAACGGCGCGACCTGGAGCACCGTCGTGGGCAGTTCGGCGAACTCGGCGAGACGCGCCAACTGGGCCTTCATGACGGCGGGTTCGCCGATGGGCCGACGGATGCAGCTCTCGTCCAGCACCACGAAGATCAAGGGCGGCGGCGTCCGGACGAGCGACGCTTGCCGCGCCGCAACGAGCGCCACTCGCTCATCTGCCTGTTCAGTGGTGATAGTCCCCCGCTTTACGTCGCTCTGAGCGAGCACTGCCGCGTACTCCGGTGTCTGGAGCAGTCCCGGGATGACACCGACCTCATACAGCCGGATCTCCGCCGCGCGTCCCTCGTGCTCGACGAACTGCGGAAAGCCCTCCAGCAGTGCCGTCTGCCGTACCGCGCTGCCCTGGCGTTCGAGTTGGCTGCCCGTGCCCAGCGCTCTGTCCGCACTCCGCGCGAAGTGCGGAGTTGGAGATCGGCGACCGGTTTCGACCGCTGAAATATGCGTCCCGGAATAGCCCATCCGTTCGGCCAGCTCGTCCTGGGTCCAGCCGCGCTCGTCTCTCAGCGTGCGCAGACGCTGACCAAAAGCGGCCTTTGGTGACTTTTCCGGGTCCAGTTCTTTTCGGTTCACCGGCGACGCCTAACTATCCGTGCAAATAGCGCAGGTTGAAGACGGCTCAACCGTAGTCCACGCTGAACCCGCTTGGTAGTGGAATCACTACGGAGAGGAGTGGTCGTGTCCGGTAACAACGACCCCGCCGAGCGGCAGCAAACCCCCCACCTTCCCACCCCCGGCACGCTGATGGTGGACGCCGACCAACGGGTCGGAGAGTTCCGCGGCGAGGCGTACGGGTTCTGGTTCCTGCGCCCCGTAACAGGCGGCAAGGAATGGTCCGTTGTCCCCGAGGACGTACAACCGGCAGGCCCAGCGGAGCGCTTGCGCGCTGAGACGGCCCGTGCGAACGCGCGAAGCCGGGGTGAGGTGCTGTGACCGGGCCGACCCGCCGCGGCGAACCGGTCTCGCGCCGCCCGACCCCGTCGGTGAGGGCCGCAGCGCGTGAGGCGGCGCGCGCGGACAAGGACGCGATCATCGAGCGGTACCGGGCGCGCGAGCCGGTGCGCCGGATCGCCGACGCGTACGGCGTGACCGCGAGCTGGCTGGCCCTTCGGCTGGACGAATGGGGCGTACCGCGTCGGCAACATCACGAGGCACACTTGCACCGCCGGCCCGTCCAACGCCTGTTCCGCGGGCGTGAGGAGCGCCGGAGCGGGGACGAAGTGCGGGCAGCACAGGCCGAGTTCACGAAGAGCCGTACGAGCGTGACCGCGCGCTACCGCGATGGCGAATCCGTCGCGTCCCTCGCCCGGTCGTTCCACGTCAGCCACGCGTGGGCCGCGGAACGGCTGGACGAGTGGGGCGTGGACCGCCGGGCCCGGCCCGCCACGCGTGTCTGCGCGCGCTGTCTGCGGGAGACGACCGAGGCGGTGCTCGTGGAGTGGATCGACACCGGAAGCGGACCCGGGGTCGAGGTGTGGACGTGCCCGGAGCACGTGAAGGGATACAACCCGGACGAGAAGGGCCCCCGGCGCTGAGCCTCCGGGCCGCGGTGAGGCGCTGGAAAACCGGTGGAGCGGTGCCGCTGGGCGCCGTTACCGTGCTGCCGGACCAAGTCGTCTGGGCAAGGACGTGCCGTTGTACACCTCGTGAGACTCCCCGAGCGCTGATCTGTCGCGCGTCGCACCTGTGCGCCGCGCTGCTTCTTGCTGCGGACTTCTCACTGAAACCGGTGTACTTCTGTGCTCACCACCTGGGTCGTCATGCCCACCTGCCTGCCGCTCGTTCGCCGCCGCTGCCATGTGTGCGCGTCCGAACGCTTCCGGGCGAACGGCAAGTTCCGCGTCAACGCACACCACAAGCTCATCGACGCCTGGCTCCTCGCGCTCTGTGCCGCCTGCGGGGAAACCACGAAGCTCACGGTCCTGGAGCGGATGAACGTACGCTCCGTACGACCCGAGCTGCTGGACCGGCTGCACGACAACGACCTCGCCCTGGCAGCCGAGTTGCTTCAGGACCCGGCAGTACGGCGCCGCAACCGCATCGCCCTCGACTGGGACGGCGCCTGGCGCCTCGCCACCAGCGGACCGGATGACCTGGACCGCGAGGTGATCGACGTCTCGGTCCGCTTCGCGGCGCGGATCCCCGTCCGGCCGCTGCGGCTGATCGCGGAAGGCTGCGCCCTTTCGCGGACCGAGGTCGAGAGACTGCTCACGGAGGGGAATCTCGTCTCGGCGGTCCGCCTGACCGGCAAGCTCTCCGACGACTTCACCTTCACCCTCAAGCGCTGAGCCCTCCCAAGGACCAGGGCCTGTCCGACCCGAGACCGCGACGGTTCGCGAGACGCTGGACGAGACGGGCGTGCACTGTGCTGTACGGCGAAGTCTCGGTGAGCGCGTCCATCCGGTGACGGGCGTGCAGTGCGTGTACTTCCTCTGCGAGTACCTGGCAGGGGACGCGACGAACAGCGACGTGGTTGAGAACGTAGATGTGACCTGGGTACCGAAGAATGCTGTGGGCCGCTTCCTTGCCGCCGACACGATCTACCCGCCGATCCTGGCGGCACTGGAGGAAGACGCATGACCGAGCAGACGACAGAAGAGCGACCGGGCATCGCAGCCGCGGTCGTGGTCCAGGATGGTGCCGTGCTCATGGTCCGTCGCCGCGTTGCGGAAGGCCAGCTGTCGTGGCAGTTCCCGGCGGGCGAGATCGAGCAAGGTGAGAGCCCTGAGCAAGCAGCCGTGCGCGAGACGTTCGAAGAGGTCGGCATGAACGTGACCGTGCTGAAGCTCCTCGGAGAACGAGTCCACCCCACAACAGGCCGAAGCATGTCGTACGTGGCCTGTGCCGTGGAGTCCGGGACTCCTCACGTCGCGGACGAGGAAGAACTTGCTGAACTTGCGTGGGTCCAGCATGCCCAGATTCCCGAGTACGTGCCGTACGGCCTCTTCGATCCGGTGCAGGCTTATCTCGACACCGCGCTGATCAGGTAGTCTTCCCGTTTTGCCCCGTCGCCAACTCAGGCTGCCCGATACGCGAGCCCCGTTTGGGCTGCCAATGTGTCAACGAGGAAAAGTCCTCGCCCGTTTTCGTCCGTCGGCTCGGCCTGGATGGGGTTCGCAACCACCTCTCCGGTGAGTAACCACTGGTAGGCCACCACGGCGGTGGCGGGACGCGCCCCGGCAAGGGCGGGGAAGAGCGCAGCGCCCCCTTGAACGGGCCTGTCCGGCACGAACCGCCGGACAGGCCCTGGCGGGAGCGCGGAGGAGCCCGGTCAGCGGGTGTTCAGCGCGCGCCGCGCCGCGTTGATGACTCCCTGGGCGTCAGCCCCGTACACCGCGGACTCCTGCAAGGTCTTCCAGACCCGCAGATAGGTGGCGATGCTGGCGACGTCGTCGACCCACAGCTCGGCGTGCCAGTCCTCGACGACGACAAGGCGTTCGTCAAGGACCCAGAACCCGTTTGCGGCCGGCACTTTCAGCGACGCCCTGAAGGGGATGATCCCGAGTTCCACGGTGTCCAGGCCGATCACCCCCGCGAGCCGATCGAGTTGGGCAGCGAGGACCGACGGCGGACACACCAGTGCGTGCAGGGCCGCCTCCCACACCAGCGCATGGAACCTACGGCCGGCCGCGTAGAGCCACTCCTGACGACGCATCCGAGCCCGGACGGCTTCGTCGGTGTCGCGCGTCGACCCGTGCAACTCCGCGTACCGCAGGAAGATCACACGTGCGTAGTCCGCGGTCTGAAGCATGCCGGGGATGACCGACTCTTCCCACGCGCGGATGACGGTGGACCGGCCGACTTCGAGGTTCCAGCCGTCCTGTACGGGCCGGTGGCCGGCGGCGAGCTGGCGGCGCCACGAACGGATGTGGGACTCGAAGCCCCGCAGGCGCGCGTCCAGTTCCTCGAATGCCTCCGGCCGGCCGACGCCTTCAGCCCATGCGCGCAAGTCGTCGGTGGTTGCGGTCTGCCGGCCGCCCTCCAGTTTGTACACCTTGGAGTGCGGCCAGCCCAGCCGCTCGGCGAGCTGAGTGCCGGTGAGCCGCCCTTCCGGGGCCTGGAGACGTAGTTCCCTCAGGCGTGTTCCCAGGGCCTCCCGAGCCTGCTGGTAGTCCGTGCTCACCGGTGCCTGTCTAGCCCTTCGCGTCCAGCTGCGCCGAGAACTGGTCGTACGGGATGGACGCGTGCACGGCGGCGTCCCGCACCTGGCAGTAGCGCAGCACCTCGGCGGGCTCGGTGATGACCTCGACGTCGTGGAAGGCGTCCCGCTCGTCGAAGCGGAGGATCGCCACCACGCGGCTGTCGAACACCCAGAAGTCCTCTGCGGGAAGGTGAACCCGCTCGGCGTCCTCGCGCCACAGGTTCCGTACGTCCTCACCCGTGGCCGCGTTGACCCGCGCGTAGGACAGGAGGAACAGCTGGCCCTCGGTCGGCGGATTGTCGACGACGCGCACCCGTCCCACGTACTTCCGGCTCGTGGTCTGCTTCCGGATGTTCGCGCACCAGTCGCTGTCGAGGTCCATCGGGGCCGTGCCGGTGGCAAGGAACTCGGCGTACCCGAGGTCCGCACGGTCCGAGGCGTAGCCGCGGCGGGTCTCAAGGTGCCAGGCCGAGTGCTCGAACGTCTCGAAGAGCCGGCCGAACTCCTCCGGATCGATCAGCTCGGGCACGCGCGTCATGCTCTTGGGGCCGTGGTTGACGAGAAGTTCACGCGGGACAGCCACCGCGGCGTCATCAGGGCCGAAGTGCTGCAACTGGCGCAAATCCGCGGGATCGGTGAGCGGCTTGCCCTGGACGATGACTTCACCGGAGTCGAGGTCTTCGTGGATGGCCGGGCATGCGCCGTTCTTGCTGTCAGTGCCGTTGAACCGCAGCCTTCGTGCCATGTCGCCTCCTCGGACGGGGGGGGTGGTCGCCACCAGCATCACCGTGGGCACGGGCCCCTTTCTACAGCGTGTCGCCCCCTGCATGAGACCACATGAGAACATTCGGCCAGACTTCGAGAACATTCGAGAACACTGCGTGGCCGCTGCCAACGAACCGTCCCTACCGTTCTGTTCATGGCCCAAAAACCCGAACGGTACGACGCCGTACGCGTCGATCCGTTGACGGCGGTCGCGTCTCTGCGAGCAGCACTCGGCCAGGCCGGGAGCGGGCCACGCCCGACCCAACCCTGGACAGGCGAAGCGCCAACGGGTCGTCCAACTGAATCGGACCGAACCAAGGAGCATCCGTTGTTCGTTCACTCCGATCGACTCCCGACGTCCGCACCGCTTCCGTCCGGCGCCCGCACCGTCACCCCGTGGGGGGTGAGCCGCATGGCGCCCTACCCGACGATGGCTCCTGGCTACACGCGCGCCGAGCTGGACCCGGTCACTCAGACCACCCGGTTCTTCAGCAGCACCGGGCAGGTCGTGGAAATGCCGGGTCACGGCACGAGCACCGGCACCGCCCCGGCCACCGGCACCAGCCCTGACGGGCAGGGGCAGGGCAACACGGACAGCGACCAAGGAAGCGACAGCGACCAGTGAGCGACCCGCGTCCGGTGTTGGTCGTCACCAGCCTGCACGACCCCACCGCCGACGTGGTGATCCGCGAGCTGCACGACCGGGGCGTCCCGGTCGTGCGGCTCGACTCGGGGGACTTCCCCGCATCACTGTCGGTGGAAGCCGAGATCACCGGTGACGGTCTCCAGGGCCGTATCTCCACCCCGTCCCGCACAGCCGACCTTGCCGACGTCCGTTCGCTCTATTACCGACGTCCCAGTGGCTTTGCCTTCCCGCACCTGAGCGAACAGGACGCGCGGTTCGCGGTCACTCAGGCCCGGTACGGACTGGGCGGGGTTCTGGCCTCACTGCCCGGGTGCCGGTACGTCAACCACCCGCACCGCGTGGGAGACGCCGAGTTCAAACCGTCCGGTCTGGCCGCCGCCATCGGGGCTGGCTTCCACGTGCCACCCAGCCTCATCACCTCAAGCCCGGACGCTGCGAGGGCCTTCATCAAGCGGCACGCCGCGGTCATCTACAAACCGCTGTGGAACCCCGTGTACCTGATCGACGGCGTCTCATCCGTCGTCAAGGTCGCCGAGGTCACCCCCGAGGACATCGACGATCGAGTGGCCGGGACGGCGCACCTGTTCCAGCAGCTCGTGCCTAAGACGGCCGATGTACGGGTGACCGTCATCGGCTCCCGTGTCTTCTGTGTCCGAATCGACAGCGACCTCTTGGACTGGCGCACCGACTACAGCCGGCTGAGCTACACGCCTGTCGAACCGCCGCCGGGCATCGAGCAGGCCCTTCACCGCTACCTGGACCACTTCGGACTCGTCTTCGGCGCTTTCGACTTCTGTGTCGGTGAAGACGGGCGATGGTGGTTCCTGGAGTGCAACCCGTCCGGCCAGTGGTACTGGCTGGAGCCCGAGACAGGTCTGCCCATGTGCTCCGCGCTGGTGGGCCTTCTGGAGAGGACGACGTGAGCGATCAGCGCCTGTTGCACAAGCAGCTCATCGACGCACTGACCGCCGGCGGCAGCCTGCGCACCGAGCCCTGGAAGCGCGCGGCCGAGGCGGTGCCGCGGCACGAGTTCCTGCACGGTGGCTTCTTCCGCCGCGTCGAGGGTGCTGAGCCCACCGCGTGGGCGCCCGTCCTGGAAGACGACGCGGGATGGCTCGAAGCCTGCTACGCCGATGAGTCGCTGGTGACCCAGATCGCCGGCACGATCGTGCCCTCGGACATCCGTGGCCAGATCATGCGCCAGCCGACCAGTTCCAGCACCTCGCCCTCCCTCGTGCTGCGCATGCTGGAAGACCTCCGGATCGAGGACGGGCTGCGGGTGCTGGAGGTCGGGACGGGCACCGGATACTCCACCGGCGTGCTCTGCCGGCGGCTGGGCGAGGAGAACGTCACCTCGATCGAGTACGACGAGGACGTGGCCACGCGAGCACGCGCCGCCCTCGCTCGGCTGGGCATCTGGCCCACGCTCGTCACCGGTGACGGCCTGCTCGGCCACGCCGAGGGAGCACCGTACGACAGG
This sequence comes from Streptomyces diversicolor, assembly GCF_057537855.1. Lineage (NCBI taxonomy): Bacteria > Bacillati > Actinomycetota > Actinomycetes > Kitasatosporales > Streptomycetaceae > Streptomyces > Streptomyces diversicolor. The sequence goes on along the minus strand of NZ_BAAJXA010000011.1, from coordinate 181,536 downwards.
GTGATCGCCACGTGCGGTGTGCGCACGGTGCCGTCGGCGTGGGTCGAGCAGACCCGGCCGGGTGGGATGATCCTGGCCACCGTGGGCGGCTGGCTCGGAGCCTTTGAGCTGGCGCGGATGACGGTCCACGAGGACGGGACGGCGTCGGGGCCGGTGCTGGGCGGGCAGGTCGGCTTCATGCTCGCGCGCCCGCAGCTGCCGCCGCCGCTCGGTGTCCTGCCGGACCTCGGCGCGGGCACGGAGCGTGAGGCCGTCGTCGGGGCCGACGCCCTGGACGACTGGACGACGCGGTTCGTCGTGCAGGCCGCCGTCCCGGACGCGCAGCGCGTGACCCTTCAGCAGGACGGGCGGCAGCAGCACGTTCTCGTCGACGTCGAGTCCGGCTCCTGGGCCGCGCTGTACGAGGAGAACGGCCGTTGGATCGTGCGGCAGGGCGGTGAGGTCGCGCTCTGGGACGCGGCCGAGGAGCAGCTGGGGCGCTGGCGCGCCGCCGGAAGCCCGGCTGAGTTCACGATCACCGTCAGTGCGGACGGGCAGTCCTGCCAGTGGTAGGCGGCCGCCTCACAGGGGGGCGGGCGGCGGGGGGAGGGTGTGGTCGCGGGGGTGTAACCCGGTGCCCGCACGGGACGTAACACGGTCGACGCACGCTGGGCCGCATGGAGATCGTCTCGACGCCCACCCACTGCCCGTACTGCGCCCTGCAGTGCGGGATGCGTCTGTCGCCGGTGCCGGGGGGTGTCGAGGTGACCGAGCGCGCGGACTTCCCGGTGAACCGGGGGGCGCTGTGCGGCAAGGGCCGTACGGCGCCCGCGCTGCTCGCGTCGGGCCTGCGGCTGACGTCCCCGCTGGTGCGTGCGGGCGGGACGCTCGTGCCGGCCGGCTGGGACGAGGCGCTGGACCGGATCGCCGCGGGCCTGTCCGCGGCGCGCAGCGGGTACGGCGCCGACGCCGTCGGAGTGTTCGGCGGGGGCGGGCTGACCAACGAGAAGGCGTACGCGCTCGGCAAGTTCGCGCGCGTCGTCCTCGGCACCTCGCAGATCGACTACAACGGCCGCTTCTGCATGTCGTCCGCGGCGGCGGCCGGCACCCGCGCCTTCGGACTCGACCGGGGGCTGCCCTTCCCGCTGGAGGACATCCCGCGCACCGGCTGTCTGATCCTGGTCGGCTCCAACCTCGCCGAGACCATGCCGCCCGCGCTGCGCTACCTCACCGAACTGCGGGAGAACGGCGGCACGTTGATCGTCGTCGACCCGCGCCGCACCCGCACCGCCGAGCAGGCCGACCTGCACCTGGCGCCCCGGCCCGGCACCGATCTCGCGCTGGCGCTCGGCCTGCTGCACCTGGTGGTCGCGGAGGGCCGCACGGACGAGACGTACATCCGGGAGCGCACGACCGGCTGGACGGAGGCACGGGCGGCGGCGATGGCCCACTGGCCGGAGCACGTGGAACGGATCACCGGGGTGCCGGTCCCCCAACTCCGGGAGGCGGTACGGCTGTTCTGCGAGCCGGAGGCGGCGATGGTGCTCACGGCGCGGGGGCCGGAACAGCAGTCAAAGGGCACCGACACGGTGGGCGCCTGGATCAACCTGTGCCTGGCGACCGGGCGGGCGGGCCGGCCGCTGTCCGGGTACGGCTGTCTGACCGGGCAGGGCAACGGGCAGGGCGGGCGCGAACACGGCCAGAAGGCCGACCAGTTGCCCGGCTACCGCAAGCTCACGGACCCGGCGGCGCGGCGGCATGTCGCGCAGGTGTGGGGCGTCGACCCGGACACGCTGCCGGGGCCTGGCCGCAGCGCGTACGAACTCCTCGACGCCCTCGGCACGGACGTGCGCGCGCTGCTGCTGATGGGGTCCAACCCGGTGGTGTCGGCGCCGCGCGCGGCCCACATCGAGGGCCGGCTCCGGTCGCTGGACTTCCTGGCCGTGGCGGACGTCGTGCTCTCGGAGACGGCGGCGCTCGCGGACGTCGTCCTGCCGGTCACCCAGTGGGCCGAGGAGACGGGCACGACGACCAGTCTGGAGGGCCGGGTGCTGCTGCGGCGGCGGGCCCTCGACCCGCCGGACGGGGTACGCAGCGACCTGGAGGTACTGCACGGGCTCGCCGACCGGCTCGGCGTGCACAAGGGTTTCCCGACGGACCCCGAGGAGGTCTTCGACGAACTGCGCCGAGCGAGCGCGGGCGGCCCGGCGGACTACTCGGGCATCACCTACGACCGCCTGGCACGCGAGAACGGAGTGTTCTGGCCCTGCCCGGAGCCGACCTCTGCGGCGGGCACGCCGACGACTCCCAGCACGGCGGCCACGGCAAGCCCGGCGAGTACGGCGACGACTCCCAGCCCCGTCGCTGCGGCAAGCACGGCGGGTGCGGCGACGACTCCCAGCCCCATCGCTGCGGCAAGCACGGCGGGTACGGCGACCGCGAAAGCCCCGGCCGGGGCCCACCCTGGTACCCCCCGGTTGTTTCTCGATCGGTTTGCCACCGGGGACGGGCGGGCCCGGTTCGTGGCTGTGGCGCATCGGCCGGCCGCCGAGGAGCCCGACGCGGAGTATCCGGTGCTGCTGACCACCGGGCGGGTCGTGGCGCAGTACCAGTCCGGCGCCCAGACCCGGCGGGTGGCCGAGCTGAACGCCGCCGCGCCCGGCCCGTACGTCGAACTGCATCCGCGGCTCGCGGCACGGCTGGGCGCGGCCGACGGCGACCCGGTGGCGGTGGTGTCCCGGCGCGGGCGCGCCGTGGCGCCCGCGCGGATCACGGCCGCCATCCGGCCGGACACCGTGTTCATGCCGTTCCACTGGCCCGGCGAGGGCCGCGCGAACACGCTCACCAACCCGGCGCTCGACCCCACCTCCCGGATGCCCGAGTTCAAGGTCTGCGCGGTGCGCCTGGAGCGCGCGGAGCCCTGACGTCCCGGGCCGGCCAGGCGCCGTCCGCGATCAGCCGGCCGTGGGTCCGCAGCCGGGCGGCGACCGCGGGTGCGGCCAGGTACACCCAGGCGCGGACGGTGCCGCCGTCGCCGCGCAGGACGTCCCGGCCGACGCGTTCGTACAGGCTGCGCGGGTCGCCCGGCACGTACTCCTCCAACCGGTCCAGTTCGGCGAGGAGCCGCCCGTAGTCCTCGGGCCGCGCGGTGACCAGGTCGCCGTGCACGACTCCGTCCGGTGCCGCGACGGCGTACGGGTAGCCGGGGCCGTCGTACAGCACCGCGCCGGTGAGGCGGCCGGACTCCACCCAGGCGGTACGGCCGCGCAGATACCGGTCGTGGTGGCGTGCGCCGGGGCGGAGGGTGCCGTAGACGAAGAACGGGAGCGCCGGGGTCGTCACGGCACCGATTCTCCACCCCCGGCGCCCCCTCCCACAGCCCCGCGTGCCGCCGTCCCGGACCCGGCGGATCGCGGGGGCCGGCCCCGGCCGGGTGGGTCACCCGTTCTCACGCCCTGGGCGGGCCGCCGTTCGTGTGCTCTTCCGGTGTGGCGCGGCGCACGCCCTTGACCTGCCGGAACGCCGGCCCCGGCGGGGGCAACTCGCGGCCCGTACGACACCCGTTCACCGCAGTTCTGACGGCCTTTCAGGGAGCGGGGCGGGCCGCGCGGGCTTTACCTCGGTAGGGCAGGGACGCGACCGACTCGGCGGCACAGCGGGTGCCGCGGGCCGCGGCCCCTGGGACGCGAGGGAGCACGATGCGACGCACAGCCCGCACGCTGACCGGTACCGCGCTCGCCGTCGCGGCAGCGGGTCTCGCCACCACGCCCGCCCACGGGGCCCGCCCCACCGACGCGGCGGCCCACCCACGCGGCGCTCCGGGCGCCACGGCGGCGGCCGGCACCCTGGAGGTGTACCCGTCCACCGCGATTCCGGGCGGGCAGGTCACGGTGAACACCAAGGCGTGCGGCGGCACCGCGGCGGGCGACGCCACCGCGGTCGGCGCCGGCACCTTCACCCTGGCGCCCAGCTCCCACGAGGGCGACGCGATCGGCCAGTTCCGGGTGCCGCCGAGCGCGCAGCCGGGGACGTACGAGATCGTCGCCCGGTGCGCCGACGGCGACCGGCAGGTGACGGGCGACCTCGTGGTGACGCTGTCCGGGGCGCACGGGCAGGTGCAACCGCACGGAAGCGTGAAGACGGGGGTCGGCGGCGCGCTCGGCTCCGACCCCGTGCAGACCGCGGCAGGCGTGGCGGCCCTGGCTGTCGCCGCCGCGGGCGGTACCTGGCTCCTGCATCGCCGGGCGAGAGGCGACGGGATCTGACGGACACCCTCCGCTGTCCGTCCGCCGGTACCGCACATCCCCTCCCCCTCCGGGTCCGACGCCCCTCGCGGCCCGGAGGGGGGTACGGGGTTCCGTTTCCCGGGGGTTCCGCGAGGCCCGGGGCTCCGGGAGGCCGGGAGGTTCGTATGCGCAGGATCGGGGACACCGCGATAGCCGCGGTCACCGTGGTCGCCTTCGGCTCCGGCGTCTGGCTGCTGGGCACCGCCCAGCTGTCCGCGCCGCCGCAGCCCGCCGCCGCGGAGAGCCGCCCGGATCCGGCCGAGGAGCGGCCCCCGGCGCCCGCGCTGCCGCCGTCCCCGCCCACCCGGATCCGCATCCCCTCGATCCGGGTCGACGCGCCGATGACGGGCCTCGGCCTGACACCGTCCGGCAGCCTCGACGCGCCGCCGACCGGCGACAAGAACCTGGCCGGCTGGTACGAGGCCGGCACCGCGCCCGGCGAGAAGGGCACCGCGATCGTCGCCGGACACGTCGACAACTCCGAGGGCCCGGCCGTCTTCTACGCCCTCGGCGCGGTGAAACGGGGCGCCGCCGTGGAACTGGACCGGCGGGACGGCAGCGTGGCGGTGTTCACCGTGGACGCGGTCGAGGTGTACCGGGCGAGCGACTTTCCCGACGACACGGTGTACGGCGCCGCCGAGCGCCCGGAGCTGCGGGTCATCACCTGCGGCGGGGGCTACTCGAAGGCCACGGGCTATCAGGGCAACGTGGTCGTCTTCGCCCATCTGACCGGCAGCCGCTGAGCCGCCCACGGCCGCTAAGCCGACCTCAGCCGCTAAGCCGCCCGCGGCCGGCAGGCGGCCGCGCGGCCCGGCGGCTCACGCCAGCCACTGCTGGTACGCCAGGTTCGCGACCAGTGCGAACACCACCGTCAGCAGTACCACCCGGACAAAACCGCTGCCCCGCTTCAGCGCGGTGCGCGCCCCCAGCATGCCGCCCGCCAGATTGAACACCGCCAACAGCACGGCGAGCCGCCACAACACCGCCCCCTGCCAGGCGAACGTGACCAGCGCGCCCGCGTTGGTGCAGCAGTTGACGATCTTGGCGGTGGCGGATGCGGTGACCAGGTCGAGGTGGAGGACCGCGGTGAGGGCGAGAACGAGGAAGGTGCCGGTGCCCGGTCCGACCAGGCCGTCGTAGAAGCCGATGCCGAGGCCGGCCAGGCCGATGGCCGCGAGGATCCGGCGGGGGGAGGCGGGGCCGGGGGCGGGCGCGGTGCCGAAGGTCGGGCGCAGGATCACGAAGGCCGCGACGGCGAGCAGCACCACCATGATCACCGGCTTGAGCACATCGGTGCTCATCCCTGCCGCGAAGAACGCCCCGGCCGAGGAGCCCGCCAGCGCGGCGAGACCGATGCGGACCGCGGTGCGTACGTCCACGGGGGCGCGGCGGGTGTAGGTCACCGCCGCGCCCGCGGTGCCGACGATGGCGACCGCCTTGTTGGTGCCGAGCGCGGTGGCCGCGGGGGTGCCTGCGGGCAGGCCGAGCAGGAGGGTCGGGAGCAGGAGCAGGCCGCCGCCGCCCACCACCGCGTCGATCCAGCCGGCCGTGAGGGCGGCCAGGCAGAGCAGGGCGAGAACGGTCAGCGGTATGTCGGGCATGATCGTGACTCTATGGGGAGCTGCCCCCAGGTCCCCGCGGGGGGCGGCGGTTGTCTTTCGGGTGCGGCAGCGTTGGGGGTGTTCGCGCAGTTCCCCGCGCCCCTATCGGGCGCATCGGTCGTCGGGTGGGTGCGGGCGCGTGGGGGTTTCTCGCGCAGTTCCCCGCGCCCCTATCGGGGCGCAGCCCCGCTTGTCCTGTCCGGGTCCCTCACACCGGTGACGCGGGCCCGTTGAGGGCAGCGTTCCGTGGGGGAAACAGGGGGGATGCCGTTGGGTAACGTCCGCGTCGGACGCTGCGTGGCATGACCTCGGACATGCGTGTGGTGGTGATCGGCGCCGGCCTCGCGGGCGAACGGCTCACCCGTCGGCTCGCCGAGCTGGGCGCGTCCGCGCTGCTCGTCGGCGAGGAGGAGCACCCCCCGTACAACCGGGTCCTGCTCGCGGAGGTGCTGGCCGGCCGGTACGGCCCCGAGGTGATCGCCCTGCCGGCGCCCGCGCGTCTCGTGCGCGCCCGGGTCACCGGCATCGACCGCGCCACGCGGCTGGTGCGCTGCGCGGACGGCTCGGAGATCGCATACGACACGCTCGTGCTGGCCACCGGCTCCAACCCCGTGCTGCCGCCGCTGCGCGGCCTGTTCGGGGCGGGCGGGCACGAACTCCCCGAGGGCGTCCACGCGTTCCGCACCATGGACGACTGCCTGGGCCTGGCCAAGGCGCTGCGGCCGGGCGTGCGGGCGGTCGTCGTCGGGGGCGGGCTGCTCGGTGTGTCGGCGGCCCGTGCGCTCGCCGTGCGCGGCGCCCAGGTGGTCCTCGCCCAGCAGGCCGAACGGCTCATGGAGCGCCAGCTCGACCCGAACGCGTCCCGGCTCGTGCTGCGTCACCTGACAGACCTGGGCGTCGAGGTGCACACCGAGTGCCGGGTGCGGGACGTGCGCTCGGCCGGCGGCGCCGTCCGCTCGGTGGAACTGGCCGACGGATACGCCCTGGACGCCGATCTCGTGGTCCTCGCCTGCGGGGTACGCCCGCGCGTGGGGCTCGCCGCTGACGCGGGACTCGCCGTCCACCGGGGCGTCCTCGTCGACGACGAACTGCGCACGTCCGACCCGCACATCCGCGCCGTCGGAGACTGCGTCCAGCACGCCGGCACGGTGTACGGGCTGGCCGCCCCCGCCCTCGAACAGGCCGAGGCGCTGGCCGGGTTGCTCACCGGACGGCCCGACGCGAAGTACACCGGCACCCGTTCGCTGACCCGGCTCACCTTGGCCGGCGGCGGCTCACCCTTCGACCTCGCCGCGTTCGGCGAGATGGAGCCGCGCCCCGGCGACGACGTCGTACAGCTCGCCGACGCCACCCGCGGCACCTACCGCAAGGTCGTCGTCCGCGACGACCGCCTGGTCGGCGGGGTCCTGGTCGGCGAACTCGGCACCGTCGGCGCGCTCGCCCGCGCCTGGGAGGGAGCAGAGCCGCTCCCCGACGACGGCCCGCTGCTCCATCTGCTCACCAACGACGGAGGCTCCTGATGTCCACGACCGCACCCGTTGGGGGCCGCCCCCGCCCCACGATCGTGCTCGTCGGCCACGGCATGGTCGGCCAGCGCTTCCTCGAAGCGCTCGCCGAGCGCTCTCTTACCGCCACGCACCGCGTGGTCGTGCTGTGCGAAGAGCCGCGTCCGGCCTACGACCGGGTCCAGCTCACCTCGTACTTCTCGGGACGTACGCCCGAGGAACTGTCCCTGACCGACATGGAGTTCATCACCGGCCACGGCATCGAACTGCACGTGGGCGACCCGGCGCGGCGCATCGACCGGGCGGCCCGCACGGTCACGGCCCGCTCCGGTCTGACGGTCGGCTACGACGTCCTCGTTCTGGCCACCGGCTCCTCCCCCTTCGTGCCGCCCGTCCCCGGCAGGGACGCCGAGGGCTGCTTCGTCTACCGCACCATCGAGGACCTGCTCGCGATCGAGGAGTACGCGAAGTCCCGGGCGACGACGGGTGCGGTGGTAGGCGGCGGGCTGCTCGGTCTGGAGGCCGCGGGCGCGCTCAAGGGCCTCGGACTCACCAGCCACATCGTGGAGTTCGCGCCGCGGCTGATGCCGGTGCAGGTCGACGAGGGCGGCGGCGCCGCGCTGCTGCGCACCATCGAGGACATGGGCCTGGCCGTGCACACCGGCGTGGGCACGCAGGAGATCGTCGTCGGCGCGGACGGCGCCGTCACCGGCATGAAACTGTCCGACGGCTCCGAACTCGCCGCGGATCTGGTGGTGTTCAGCGCCGGTGTGCGCCCCCGCGACCAGCTAGCCCGGGACGCGGGCCTCGCGGTCGGCGAACGCGGCGGGATCACCGTGGACGAGCGCTGCCGTACCGTCACCGACCCGCGTGTGTTCGCGATCGGCGAGTGCGCGCAGGCCGTCGACGGCCGGGTGTACGGCCTGGTCGCGCCGGGCTACGAGCAGGCGACGACGGCCGCCGCCGCCATCGCCGAGGACGAGTCGGAGCAGCCGGCGTTCACCGGCGCCGACCTGTCGACCAAGCTGAAGCTGCTCGGCGTGGACGTGGCGTCCTTCGGCGACGCGCACGGCACGGCCGCGGACTGCCTGGACGTCGTCTACTCCGACTCCCGGTCCGGGCTGTACAAGAAGCTGGTCATCGGCCGCGACGGCACGCTGCTCGGGGGCATCCTGGTCGGCGACGCGGAGGCGTACGGCACGCTGCGCGCGCTGACCGGCACAGTACCGCCCGTCCCGCCGGAGCGGCTGGTGCTGCCGGCCGACGCGGCGGCCCCGGCTGCGCTCGGCCCGTCCGCGCTGCCCGACGAGGCGGTGATCTGCTCCTGCCACAACGTCACCAAGGGCACGATCCGCGGCGCGGTGACCGAGCACTCCTGCACCAGCGTGCCCGAGGTGAAGAAGTGCACCCGGGCCGGTACGGGCTGCGGCAGCTGCGTCAAGGTGCTCGGCCAGCTGGTCACCGCCGAGCTGGAGGCGAGCGGCGTCGAGGTCGACAAGGGCCTGTGCGGCTGCTTCGCGCACACCCGCGAGGAGCTGTACGAGATCGTCCTCGCGCTGCGCATCACCTCCTACCGGGACCTGCTGGACCGCTACGGCCGGGAAGCCGCACGGGGCGGCGACGGCTGCGAGACCTGCAAGCCCACCGTCGCCTCGATCATCGCCTCCCTCGCGCCCAGCATCGGCGCGGACGGCTATGTCCTCGACGGCGAGCAGGCGGCGCTCCAGGACACCAACGACCACTTCCTCGCCAACCTCCAGAAGAACGGCTCGTACTCGGTCGTGCCGCGCATCCCCGGCGGTGAGATCACCCCGGAGAAGCTGATCGTGATCGGCGAGATCGCCCGCGACTTCGGCCTCTACACAAAGATCACCGGCGGGCAGCGCATCGACATGTTCGGCGCGCGGGTCGAGCAACTGCCGCTGATCTGGACCCGGTTGGTGGACGCCGGCTTCGAGTCCGGGCACGCCTACGGCAAGGCGCTGCGCACGGTGAAATCCTGCGTGGGCCGGACCTGGTGCCGCTACGGCGTCCAGGACTCCGTCCGCATGGCGATCGACCTGGAGCTGCGCTACCGGGGACTGCGCGCGCCGCACAAGCTGAAGTCCGCGGTGTCCGGGTGCGCCCGCGAATGCGCCGAGGCCCAGTCGAAGGACTTCGGTGTCATCGCCACCGCGAGCGGCTGGAACCTCTACGTCGGCGGCAACGGCGGCGCGACCCCGCGCCACGCGGATCTGCTCGCCCAGGACCTGAGCGACGCCGAACTGATCCGGCTGATCGACCGTTTCCTGATGTTCTACATCCGCACGGCCGACCGCCTGGAACGCACCAGCGTGTGGCTCGACCGGATCCCGGGCGGCCTGGACCACGTACGGGACGTGGTGGTGCACGACTCGCTCGGCATCTGCGCGGAACTGGAGTCCCTGATGGCGGCCCATGTGGCGCACTACCGCGACGAATGGGCGGAGACCATCAACAACCCGGAGAAGCTGGCCCGGTTCGTGTCCTTCGTGAACGCCCCGGACACCCCCGACCCGGTCGTCGGCTTCGTCCCCGAACGCGACCAGATCAAGCCCGATCTGCCGCTGCTGTCCATCGGCATGCGGCGTACACCGGCACTGGAAGACGCCCTGGAAGGAAGCTCCCAGCGATGACCCTGGCACCGGAGACCACCGACCTGAAGGTCCAACTGCGGCTCGCGGAGGGCTGGTTCACGGTCTGTGACATCAGTCTGCTGACCCCGGGCCGCGGGGTGGCGGCGCTGCTGCCCGACGGCCGCCAGGTGGCCGTCTTCCGCGACCGGGCGGGCCGGCTGTACGGCATCGACAACCGTGATCCGTTCGGCGGCGCGGCCGTCCTCTCCCGCGGCCTGACCGGCACCCACGAGGGACGCCCCTACGTCGCCTCCCCGCTGCTGAAGCAGCGCTTCGACCTGACGTCCGGACAGTGCCTGGACGACACATCGGTCCGCGTGACGACATACAAGGTACGCACCGCTTGACGTGCTCCCTGGCCTAAAGTCCGGGGATTCCGGCCTGGGTCGTCCGACCCTTCCGGGGGCTTCCTGCTTCACCGCGCTCGCCGCACGTCCACTCCCGGACGTGCAGGGGCTTGGGGCCGTCCCGGAATCCGCAAACCGAGCAGACCTGAGAGGACGGGAAGACCCGGTCCACCTTGGCGAAGGTGCGGCCGTGCAGAGCCGCCTTGTACTCCAGCATGCCGACGAACGCGGACCATCCCGCGTCGTACACGGACTTGGCGAGCCGGCTGCGCCCGAGACCGGACACCGCGAGGTCTTCCACGTACACCGCTTGATTGTCGCGGATGATCTGCGTGGATGCCTTGTGGTGCCAGTCCCGGCGCCGGTCGGCGACCTTGGCGTGCTGGCGTGCGACCTTGATGCGGGCCCTGGCCCGGTTCCTCGATCCCCTGGCCTTGCGGGACAGCTCCCGCTGAAGACGCTTGAGCTTCCTCTCGGCCCGGCGCAGAAAGCGCGGGGCACTGATCTTCGTCCCGTCGGACAGGACCGCGAACGCGGACAGGCCGAGGTCGATGCCGGACTCCGCTTCCACCTGCGGGAGGATGTCCGGCTCGGTGTCCACGACGAAGCTGAGGAAGTACCGGCCCGAACTGTCTTTGGTGACGGTCAGGGACGTGGGCGCGGCCGGAAGCCGGCGGGACCACGTGACCTTGAGGCTGCCGACCTTGGCCACGTACACCGTGCCGTCGCCCTTCAGGGAGAAGGCGTTGCTGTTGAGGCGGATCGACTGCCGGGTGTCCTTCTTCGACTTGTACCAGGGCGGGCCGGCCTTGTGGCCCTGCCGCTTGCCCTTGAGACTGTCGAAGAAGTTCTTGTAGGCGGCATCCAGATCCCGCAGGGACTGTTGCAGGACAACCGCTGACACGTCGGCGAGCCAGGCCCGTTCCTCGGTGCGCTTGGCCTGGGTGATGCGAAGCCGGGACAGCTCGGCCGACGTCACGTACGGCAGCCCTGCCGCGTGTGCTTCCTTCCGGTCGCGCAGGCAGTCGTTCCACACCACCCGGGCACACCCGAACGCACTCGCCAGCGCACGGCGCTGGGCGGCGTCCGGGTAGGCCCGGAAGTTGTAGCGGAGCTGCATGGCCAAGACCCTATCCACCACTGGTCGCATGGATGAGCAAAACGGACTACAAGCGGGGCAGGCACGTCGTCTCGGCGATGCATGTGCACGTGGTCTTCGTGACGAAGTACCGCCCGGAGCTGAAGGAGTTCAACGGCGAACGCGATCATGTCCACCTCCCGGTGCACCGCCCGCCCGAGGTCGCCGTCTCGAAGCCGGTCAACAGCCTCAAGGGCGTGTCCGCCCGCCGGATACGGGGCGGCGCCCTCGCACTGGGTGTACGGCTGGCTCCCCTGTCTGGGAAGTCAGCCGCTCTCCATGTCGGCGTGGAGTCCGGAGCAGAGCAGGTTGAATGCCCGGGCTGCCGCTGTGGCGACACTGTCGCGGACATGGGTGGGTGGTTCGCCGGACAAGATTCGTCGTTGCAGTTCGCGCAAGGCGGCCCGGTGTGTGCCAGCGATGGCTCCTGCGAGGAGCGTGAGCGTCAGGTGGTCGCCCTGGTTCGGTCCGGTGGCGGTGTTCGGCGGGTGTTCGGCCAGGGCGGTCGCCAGCGCGGCCTCGGCGCGTTCGCTGATCTCGCGTCCGCGTGCACGCAGTGCGGCGCTGTCGTCGATGACCTGCCAGAAGCGGGGCGCGTCGGGGTGGAGCCCGAGTGCGGGGTCGTCGTGCCGCAGGGCGTCCAGCAGGTCGTCGCGGATGGTCTCCACTGGGCAGGCGCTGGGTGCGCGGTCGCGTACCAGCGCGGCGAGATGGCCCTCTACTTCCGCCTGGCGATCGAAGAAGAGGTCTTCCTTGGTGGGGAAGTAGTTGAACACGGTGTTGGTGGAGACGCCTGCGTGGCGTGCCACCTCGGCGACCGTGACCTGGTCGAAGCCGTGCTCCAGGAAGAGGGGCAGGGCTGCGTCGGCGATCGCCGTGCGGGTCTGCTGCTTCTTGGTCTCTCGAAGGCCCATACCCAGATGATAGTGTCACCACAAATTTGCAGTGACACCAAGATTTCTGGGGTGAGGTAAGCATGACCTTGCACTTCGGTATCTATCCCGGTGGGATCCTGGGCGACGAGCAGGGCATCGTCCACCCGGTCCGCCCGGATGTGCCGGACCGCATCATCGAGGCGCTTGACGCGCTCCAAGGCGACAGGGCCAGCCTGTCGGTGCGCGCCTACCGCTCATTCGCCGCGACCATGACGCCGCTGGAACCGCCCACGCCCGCCGATCCCGCGACGTATCTGCAACGGGGTCGCAAGCTGGACCTCGTGCTGCAATTCCGAGAGCCATCCGGCGAGTTGGAGGGATGGCCGGAGTTCGTCCGCGAGGCCGTCCGCACCGGTGGGCCGCACCTGGCATCCGTCCAGATCTGCGAAGAGCCCAACGCCGACCTGCCCGTGGTCGACGGCAGCATTCCCAACGTTCTGAACGCGCTCGTCGAGGGGGTTGTCGCGGCCAAGCAGGAGGCCCGGGGCCTGGGCCGCAGCGTGGCGGTCGGCTTCAACGCCGTGCCGACCTTCAATCCAGCCGACACCTTCTGGTCCGAGCTCGGCGCCCTGGCCGACGACCGCTTCCGGCAAAGCCTGGACTACGTCGGCCTGGACTTCTTCCCGGACGTGTTCCGTCCCCTCCCCACCGACCAGTTGGCGGAAGCGGTCACCGCCGTCCTCACCGCATTCCGGCGCACCGACCTGCGAACGGCCGGCATCCCCGACAGCGTCGCGATCCGCGTCTGCGAGAACGGCTGGCCCACCGGCCCGGGCCGCGGCGAGCAGCGGCAGGCCGCGGTCCTCGAAACCGTCGTACGGACCGTCGCCGCCCTCTCCGCCGACCTCAACATCGACGGATACTCGTTCTTTGCCCTGCGAGACGCCGACAGCACCGCCGAGGGCCTCTTCCACCGCTTCGGCCTGCTGCGCGACGACTACACCCCCAAGGAAGCCTTCGACACATACCGGCGCCTCATCAACGAACTGGGCAGTCCCTCGGTCGCGCCGCGCTGATCATCGGAGTTCGCGTACGCCCTTTCCGTGTCGGAGCGATCGGAGGGCTCGTTGGCTGATCTCAGCGGCGTAGGTGTTCCAGTCGCCATCACGAACACCTCGGACGATCACGAGCCGCTGGTCACCGGAGATTGCTTGATCGGATCCCGTAGCGTCTCGCGCACCCTCGGATTGTTGCGTACGAGCTGCGGCGACGTGCGCTCAGCTGGGCGCAGCTCCGCGGTAGTTCTCATCCGAGCTGAGATCATCCGCGAGTGCCTGGGCCGGTCCTGGTGGCGGGCCGCCGCGACAGCGGGCCGCAGGTGAATCACCCCCAGCAAACTCGGTGCCGCAGGGTCGTTGTCGGGGATCTGAGACGAGAGCCAAGCGCGGCCGTATTGCCCAGCTCCAAAGCGTCGTCGTACCGACCAATGGCCAGTTGGGCGGTCCATGCCCGACCGCGCGGCGGACGCCACGAGTGGGTCGTCAGACGCGTCTGCGGCACGCATCGCGCGCTCTGCAGCGAGCCGCGACATATCCGATTCGCCGATCTTGGCAGTCTGCGCAGATGGTGGAAGGAGGGACGGCGCCCCCGCACAGGGTGCCGTCCCTCCTTCTGGTGGGCCGGAGACGCTGTCGATCGGTGAGGGTCGGGGACCGGCGGCGGCTCCGGGGCCGGGGCGGGGCGGTGAGGGACGCCGCCCCGCGGGATCGTGGTCAGCGGTGGTCGCTGCCCGCCGACTGGGTGGCGGCGCGGCCGGCCTCCAGCCGGGCGACCGGGATGCGGAACGGGGAGCAGGAGACGTAGTCCAGACCCACCTCGTGGAAGAAGTGGACCGACTCCGGGTCGCCGCCGTGCTCGCCGCACACGCCGAGCTTCAGGTCCGGGCGGGTGGCGCGGCCCGCCTTCGCCGCCGACTGCACCAGGGAGCCGACGCCGTCCTTGTCGATGGTCTCGAACGGGCTGACGCCGAAGATGCCCTTCTCCAGATAGGCGGTGAAGAAGGACGCCTCGACGTCGTCGCGGCTGAAGCCCCACACCGTCTGGGTGAGGTCGTTGGTGCCGAAGGAGAAGAACTCCGCGGCCTCGGCGATCTGGCCCGCGGTCAGCGCGGCACGGGGCAGTTCGATCATGGTGCCGATCGCCAGCTTCAGCCCGGTGCCGGTCGCCTGCTCCACCTCGGCGATGACCCGGTCGGCCTCCTCGCGGACGATCTCCAGCTCCTGGACGGTGCCGACGAGCGGGATCATGATCTCGGCGCGAGGGTCGCCCTTGGCGTTACAGCGTTCGGCCGCGGCCTCGGCGATCGCCCGGACCTGCATGCTGAACAGGCCGGGGATGACCAGGCCGAGGCGGACGCCGCGCAGGCCCAGCATGGGGTTCTGCTCGTGCAGCCGGTGCACCGCCTGGAGCAGCCGCAGTTCGTTCTCGTGCGGCTCCTGCCGGGCCTCCGCGAGCGCCACGCGCACCGACAGTTCGGTGATGTCGGGCAGGAACTCGTGCAGCGGCGGGTCGAGCAGCCGGACCGTCACCGGCAGCCCGTCCATCGCCTCGAACAGCTCGACGAAGTCCCGCTTCTGGAGCGGCAGGAGCTGCTTCAGCGACTCCTCGCGCTCCGCCTCCGTATCGGCCAGGATCAGCCGCTCCACCAGCTCGCGCCGGTCACCGAGGAACATGTGCTCGGTGCGGCACAGGCCGATGCCCTGGGCGCCGAAGCGCCGGGCCCGCAGCGCGTCCTCCGCGTTGTCGGCGTTGGCGCGCACCCGCAGCCGGCGCTTGCGGTCGGCGAACGCCATGATCCGGTGTACGGCCTCGACCAGTTCGTCGGCGTCGTCGGCGCCCGCGTGCATCCGGCCCTCGAAGTACTCCACGACCGGGGACGGCACCACCGGGACCTCGCCCAGGTACACCTTGCCGCTGGAGCCGTCGATGGAGATCACGTCGCCCTCCTCGACGACATGCCCGCCCGGCACCGTCATCCGGCGCCGCTTGGTGTCGACCTCCAGGTCCTCCGCGCCGCAGACACAGGTCTTGCCCATGCCGCGCGCGACCACGGCCGCGTGCGAGGTCTTGCCGCCGCGGGAGGTCAGGATGCCCTCGGCCGCGATCATGCCGTCCAGGTCGTCGGGGTTGGTCTCGCGGCGGACGAGGATGACCTTCTCGCCCGAGCGGGACCACTTGACGGCGGTGTAGGAGTCGAAGACCGCCTTGCCGACCGCGGCGCCGGGCGAGGCGGCGATGCCCCGGCCGACCTGGTCCGCCTTGGCGTGCTCGTCGAACCGCGGGAACATCAGCTGGGCGAGCTGGGCGCCGGTGACCCGCTGTAGCGCCTCGGTCTCGTCGATCAGGCCCTGGTCCACCAGCTGGGTGGCGATGCGGAAGGCGGCGCCCGCGGTGCGCTTGCCGACGCGGGTCTGCAGCATCCACAGCTGGCCGCGTTCGATGGTGAACTCGATGTCGCAGAGGTCCTTGTAGTGGTTCTCCAGGACCTCCATGATCTCCAGGAGCCGGTCGTACGACGGCTTGTCGATGTTCTCCAGCTCGGCCAGGGCCACGGTGTTGCGGATGCCCGCGACGACGTCCTCGCCCTGCGCGTTCTGCAGGTAGTCGCCGTAGACGCCCTGGTGGCCGCTTGCCGGGTCGCGGGTGAAGGCGACTCCGGTGCCCGAGTCGGGGCCGAGGTTGCCGAAGACCATGGAGCAGATGTTGACGGCGGTGCCGAGGTCGTGCGGGATGCGCTCCTGACGGCGGTAGAGCCTGGCCCGGTCGCCGTTCCAGGACTCGAAGACCGCCTTGATGGCGAGGTCCATCTGCTCGCGCGGGTCCTGCGGGAAGTCGCGGCCCGTCTCCTTCTTGACGATCTTCTTGAAGGTGCCGACGACGTTCTTCAGGTCCGCCGCGGCCAGTTCGGTGTCGTCCGTTACCTGCTTGGCCTCCTTGGCCTTGTCGAGGGCGTCCTCGAAGTGGTCGCCGTCGATGCCGAGGACGGTCTTGCCGAACATCTGGATGAGCCGCCGGTAGGAGTCCCAGGCGAACCGCTCGTCTCCGGCCTGCTCCGCGAGACCCCGCACGGACTCGTCGGACAGGCCGATGTTCAGGACGGTGTCCATCATGCCCGGCATCGAGAACTTCGCCCCGGAACGGACGGACACGAGGAGGGGGTTGTCGGCCTGTCCGAGCTTCTTGCCCATGGCCGTTTCGAGGGCTTCGAGGTGCGCACTCACCTCGTCACGCAGTGCCGCCGGCTCCTCGCCGCTGTCGAGGTAGACCTTGCATGCCTCGGTGGTGATGGTGAAGCCCGGGGGGACCGGAAGGCCCAGATTGGTCATCTCGGCGAGGTTCGCACCCTTGCCACCCAGGAGGTCCTTGAGGTCCTTGTTGCCCTCGGTGAAGTCATAGACGAACTTCACGCTCTCAACGCTTGCGCCCGACGCGGGTACCTGAGGATCTTTGTTTTCCGACACGGGACTCGACTCCTTGAGGCCGCGGTGGCTGCCCTGACGGCGAGGAACATACCCAGATCGAAGGCACCTGGGTACGTCCACTCGCGCGTCATACGCCCGTAACCAGCCGTCCGCCACGGGATCGAAAGTCAAGGATGGGCAAGCTTCGGGCAGCCGACGTTTTCACTTCTTGAACGGACGGAGGCCCTGTACGCCTCACATCGTGCTCATACGAGCGGGTCCTAGCACGTCTGATTTCGCGCGCTGAACGACCAAGGGGTGGCACCGAGTGCCACCCCTTGGAGAAGTGCAGCCGTCCATGATCCGCTCATCTGAGCGCAACCCATATCAAGGGTGGCGAGAATCACGCTGCCACACCCAACCAAATCCCACCATGCGGACGACGACAGAGAGACGCGAGGAACTACGCAACCAGCCACAACAACGCGACAGCCAACGACGACGAGCGACCCCCCAAGGGGCGCGGGGAACTGCGCGACCAGCCACAACGAAGCCGCACCCAAAAGACGGCAGAAGTCCCCGAAGGGGGCGCGGGGAACTGCGCGACCGGCCAAAACGACACCGCACCCAAAGAACGTGCCGTAACTCCAGCGCACCCGCTCCAGCCACGCGGCCAGCGCAGCGCCCGTCACAGCCCAAGCGCCAGCAACCGTTCCTCCACACGATCCGGTGCATACAGGTACTCCACGACCAACGCCCCCGCACCGATCAGCCCCGCCCGCTCACCCAGCCGCGAGGTGACCACCTCCAGATGGGCGGTGGAACGCGGCAGCGCCCGCTGATACAGCAGCTCACGCACGCCGGTCAGGAACGGCGTCCCGGCCAGGTCCCCGGCAACCATCAGCACGCCAGGATTGAGCAGCGTGACGACCGTCGCCAGCACGTCCCCGACCCGCCGCCCCGCCTCCCGCGCCAGCGCCGTCGCCTCCGGATGCCCCGCGGCCAGCAGACCCCGCACGTCGGAGCCGGAGGCCGCCGGCACCCCGGCCTCGGTCAGCCGCCGGGCCACCGCACCCCCGCTGGCGACGGCCGCCAGGCACCCGTACGAGCCGCACCGGCACAGCGCGTCCGCGCCCACCCGGATGTGCCCGATGTCCCCGGCGCCGCCGTCGATGCCCCGGTAGATCGAGCCGCCCACCACGACCCCGGCGCCGATACCGGTGGACACCTTGACGAGGACGAAGGCCGAGCAGTCCGGGTGCCCGGTGCGCTGTTCGCCGTACGCCATGAGGTTCGCGTCGTTGTCCACGAGCACCGGCACCGCCGGCGCGCCGGTGTGCTCGGTGAAGGCGCGGGAGAGGCGGCCTCTGATGTCGTAGCCGTCCCAGCCGGGCATGATCGGCGGCTGCATCACCCGCCCGGTCACCCGGTCCACCGGGCCCGGCACGGCGATCCCTATGCCGCACACCTCGGCCGCCCGGTGCCCGGCCCCGGCCAGCAGGTCGGCGAACCAGCCGCCCAGCTCGCCCAGGACGGACTCGGGCCCGTCCTCGATGACCAGGGTGCCGGCCCGCTCGGCGAGCAGGTCGCCGGTGAGCGAGAGGACGGCGGCGCGGGCGTGCCGGGTGTCCAGGTCGGCGGCGAGGACCACCGCGTGCGAGTCGTCGAACTCCAGGGTGATGGAGGGCCGCCCGCCGAGCGGCGAGTCGACCGGGCCGCCGGCCCCCTCGCGCAGCCAGCCCGCGCGGAACAGCCGGTCGAGGCGCTGGCCGACGGTGGCCCGGGACAGCCCGGTGGCCTGCTGGAGGGCGCCGCGCGTGGTCGCGCGCCCGCTGCGCACCAGTTCGAGCAGATCCCCGGCGCCGGCCTGGCTGCGTCCCGTCATGCGCACCCCCTTGTGTTCCTCAAGCCTGCATTACATAGTGAGTTTTGCGTGTTAAGTAGACGTAACCCTAAGCTGGCTACAGCCGAACCAGGCCGGCCGGACGTCTTCGGGGAGCCCCGAGTGGATCGCACTGCCCAGCTCACCGCCCACCGCACGGAGCACCAGGTCGTATACGATCCACCGCCCCCGACCGGGCCACTGCACGTCAGAGCCGTGCGGGTGCTGGAGGGCAACTGGACCGGCAGGTCCACGGTGCCCTCGCCCCGGCTGTATCCGCACCAGTGGTCCTGGGACTCGGCGTTCATCGCGATCGGCCTGCGGCACGTCTCGCCGTTACGGGCCCAGACGGAGCTGGAGACGCTGCTGGCCGCCCAGTGGGCGGACGGGCGCGTCCCGCACATCGTCTTCAACCCCTCCGTACCGCTCGACGCCTACTTCCCGAGCCCCGACTTCTGGCGCTCCTCGACCGCGGGGCGCGCCGCGGGCGCCCCGCGCACCGTACAGACCTCCGGCATCGTGCAGCCACCGGTACACGCGCTGGCGGCCTGGCTGGTGCACCGCGCCGACCCCGGGCTGTCCCGGGCCCGCGGCTTCCTCGCCCGGGTCTACCCGCGGCTCGCGGCCTGGCACCGCTATCTGCTGCACCGGCGGGACCTGGGCGGCGGCGGCCTCGCGTCCGTCATACACCCCTGGGAGCAGGGCATGGACAACAGCCCCTGCTGGGACGCTCCGCTCGCCAGGATCACGCCCGCCCCGGCCCGCTCCTTCCGCCGCGCCGACCTCGCGCACGGCGCGCCCGAGGACCGGCCGACCGACCTGGACTACGGGCGGTACGTGCGGCTCGCGACCGACTACCGTGACCGCGCATACGCCGACGGGCTGGGAGAGTTCGCGGTGGAGGACCCGGCGTTCAACGCGCTGCTCGCGGCCTCCGAGCACGCGCTGGCCCGGATCGCCGAGGAACTGGGCGCGGCCGGCACGGCACGGCACGCCCGCGCGGAACGCCTGACGGCCGCCCTGGTGGAGCGGCTGTGGGACCCGGCGCGCGGCATGTTCTTCTGCCGGGACGTGCGCGGCGAGGGGCTGATCCCGGAGCGCGGCGTCTCCGGGCTGATCCCGCTGCTGCTGCCCGGCCTGCCGCCGGACGTCGCCGCGACGCTGGTGCGCACCCTCACCGGCCCGCACTTCGGGCTCGGCGCCGCCACCCGTCTCGTGCCGAGCTACGACCTCCTCGGCGCGGCCTTCGACCCGCACCGCTACTGGCGCGGTCCGGCCTGGTTCAACACCGGCTGGCTGCTGGAGCGCGGGCTGCGGGCGCACGGCGAGCGGGCGCGGGCCGGCGCGCTGCGGGCGGCGCTGCTGGAGACGGCCGGTGCGACGGGGTTCGCCGAGTACGTCGACCCGTACACCGGCGAGCCCTGCGGCGCGCTCGGCTTCAGCTGGACCGCCGCGCTCACCCTCGATCTGCTCGGCGGCGAGGCACGCACGGCGGATGAGGCGGCCAGGGCAGACGAGGCGGGCGCGGCGGCCGGGAGAGTCAAGCGAGGCGAGCAGAACAGACGGGTCAAGACAGGCAAGGCAGATAAGGCAGATAAGGCAGACAAGAGGGGCAAGGGAGGGGACCGGGGATGACGGACCGGCAGCACCTGCTCGTGTACGGCACGACGTTCGCCGCCGTGGGTGACGGAGGCGACATCAGCGGCGTCCGGGGCGGCACCCTGCCGGACGGGTTGTTCGTCCGCGACGCCCGGCACCTCAGCCGCTGGCAGCTCACCCTGGACGGGGCGGTGCCCGAAGCGCTCAGCCCGGTCGCGGACGGCGACGGGGCGCGCTGTGTGCTCGTCCCGCGCGGCGGCCGGCAGGAGCCGCCCGCGCACACCCTCTTCCGGGAACAGGCCGTCGGCGACGGCTCGTTCGTGGAATCGCTCCGAGTCACCAGCAACCGGCCGGTGCCGACCACGGTACGGCTGGCGATCACCGCGGACGCCGACTTCACCGACCAGTTCGAAGTGCGCCCCGACCACCGCACGTACCACAAGGCCGGCGCAGTGCGCTCCCGGCATGTGCTCGACGACGGCGTGGAGTTCACCTACCGGCGCGGCGAGTGGCGGTCCTGTACGAGCATCACGGCGGACCCGGCACCGGACGGCGTCGAGGAGACCGGCACCGGCGCCCGCCGCCTGGTGTGGACCCTGGAGCTGGCACCGCACGGCACGGCGGACCTCTTGCTGCGGGTGATGGCCCGCCCGCACGGCGAGAAGCGCGCACGGCGCGTGCCGCGCTCCCCTGCCGCCGTGAACGAGCAACTTCTCGCGCTGGAAGGCGAGTTCGTGGAGGGCGTGGCCTTCCCGACCGGCTGGCCCGAGCTGGCGGCGGCCTGCGCCCGGGGGCTCGCCGACCTCGCCGCGCTCCAGGTGCCGGCGACCGGACCGGACGGCGAGGATCTGCGGGTGCCGGCCGCGGGCGCGCCCTGGTTCCTGACCCTGCTCGGCCGGGACGCCCTGCTGACCGCCCTGTTCGCGCTCCCCTACCGTCCCCGGCTGGCCGCGGCCACGCTGCCCGCGCTCGCCGCCACCCAGGCGACGGGGACCACACCGGACGCGGTGGCCCAGCCCGGCAAGATCGTGCACGAGGTGCGGCACGGCGAGCTGGCCTACTTCGGGCAGGTGCCCTACGGCCGCTACTACGGCTCGGTGGACGCGACGCCGCTGTTCCTCGTACTGCTCGGGGCGTACGTCGAGCGGACCGGCGACACGGCCATGGCCCACCGTCTGGAACGGTACGCGCGAGCGGCGATCGGCTGGATGCTGGACCACGGCGGGCTGACCTCGCGCGGCTACCTCGTCTACCGCACCGACCGGGGCGGGCTCGCCAACCAGAACTGGAAGGACTCCCCCGGCGCCATCTGCTCGGCCGACGGCGCCCGTCCGAACGGGCCGGTGACGGCGGCGGGGGCCCAGGGCTACGCGTACGACGCGCTGCGCCGCACGGCGTGGGTCGCGCGCACGGTGTGGCGGGACGAGACGTACGCGGCCCTGCTCGAACAGGCGGCGGCCGATCTGCGGGACCGCTTCCAGCGGGACTTCTGGATGCGGGAGCGCTCCTTCCCTGCCCTGGCGCTGGACGGCGAGGGCCGGCCGGTGGACGCGCTGGCCTCGGACGCCGGGCACCTGCTGTGGTCCGGGCTGCTGGACAAGGAGTACGGCGAGCAGGTGGGGCGCAGGCTGCTGGAACCGGACTTCTTCTCCGGCTGGGGCGTCCGCACGCTGGCCTCCGGCCAGGGGGCCTACCATCCGCTGTCCTACCACCGCGGGGCGGTCTGGCCGCACGACAACGCGCTGATCGCCCTGGGCCTGGCCCGCTACGGCCTGCACGACGAGGCCCGCACGGTCGCCCACGGCCTGGTCGAGGCGGCCACCGCGACCGGACACCGGCTGCCGGAAGCACTCGCGGGCTACGCCCGCACCCGCCACCCGGAACCGGTCCCCCACCCCCACGCCTGCGTACGAGAATCCCGCTCAGCAGCAACACCCCTGGCCCTGCTCACCGCGGTAGGCGGGGCGTAGAGGAACGACCGGGCTCAGCTGCCGAGTGAGCGGGGCTTGGCGGAGAGGGTGGCGGGCGCCGCCGAGGGGTCGGCGGGGCGTAGCCGCGGGCTTGGTGGGGCGCAGCCGACGGATCGGCGGGGCGTGGCCGACGAGTCGGCAGGCCGCAGCCGAGGGAGTGGCGGGCCCGTAGCCGACGGAACGGCGGGGCACAGGCGCCGGGCTGGCGGAGCGTGGCCGCCGGATTCGCAGGCGTGGCCGCTGGGCTCGCGGGGCGTGCCGCCGGGTCGGCAGGCCGTGGCCGACGGGTGGGTGGGGTGTTTGCCTGGTGTTTGCCGGGGGCCGTGAACGGGGGCGGGCGCGGGGCCGTACGGGATGGCGGCGGGCCAGGCGGGCCGGGAACTCCCGGTCCAGCCCAGCCTCCCCAGCGTGGCCCGCCGCCCAGCACGGGCCGCGCGCGAAAGGACCCCCGGGTTGCCTCAGCACATAAGCACACCCCACGCACCGGCACCCTCCGGAGCCCCGGAGCCCGAGCCCAACACACCGCCGAACGCACAGTCCACGGAACCGCCACAACCCGAGACCGGCACGAAGGCGTCAAGGATCGAGGGCGGAGCCGGGGGCGAACAGGGGGGACCCGGGGCCGAGTCGAGAGGCCGGGGCGAGACCGAGCACCGTGTCGAGTCCGAAGCCGGGGCAGGAAGAGAGTCGAGGGGCGGGGACGGGCCCGAGCCCCCTGCCGAAGACCGGCCCGAGACCCAAGCCCAGGGCGGACACATCGGGGCCGAGCCCGACTCAAAGACCGGGGACAAACCCACGCCCCGGACCGAGGGCCGGCCCGAAGCTGAGGCCGGGGGCGAATCGG
The DNA here is from genome assembly GCF_057537855.1 of Streptomyces diversicolor. Lineage (NCBI taxonomy): Bacteria > Bacillati > Actinomycetota > Actinomycetes > Kitasatosporales > Streptomycetaceae > Streptomyces > Streptomyces diversicolor. Next base: position 158,396 of record NZ_BAAJXA010000011.1, on the reverse strand, counting down.
CGGGCGGGGGCGGAAGCGAGCGCCGGGCCGAGTCCGAAGCCGGGGCCGGGGCAAGCGTCGGGGACGAAACCGAGACCCCAGCCCAGCCCCGGGTCGAGGCTGGGGCGCGGGGCGGGAACGCCGCCGAGGCCCCTGCCGAAGCGCGGTCCGAGACCCGAGCCCGGGACGGGCAGGGCGGAGATGGAAACGAGCCGAGCACCGAGCCCGAGACCCCTCCCGGAATAGGACCCGAGGCCCGAGGCCGGGGCGGGCAGGCCGCGGCCGGGGGCGAGACCGAGGCCGCTGCCGGAACAGGACCCGAGGCCCGAGGCCGGGGCGGGCAGGCCGCAGCCGGGGGCGCATCGGCGGGTGGGGGCGCGATCGAGGCCGTCGGCGAAGTCCGGCCCGGGAGCGAAGGCACGGGCGGGCAGGCCGCGGCCGGGGGTGCATCGGCGGGTGGGGGCGCGATCGAGGCCGTCGGCGAAGACCGGCCCGAGAGCGAAGGCACGGGCGGGCAGGCCGCAGCCGGGGGTGCGTCGACGGGCGGGGGCGGGATCGAGCGTCGTAGGGTGGGCGGCGTCGTTTCGCGGTGGGGGCGCGGGATACGGGGGTGGCGGGCGGAGCACCCCGGCGCGGAGCGGGCGGTGTCCGTCGGGGTGTCCCTGTTCTGCTGTGTGCTGGTGGTGGGGGCGTTGGTGTTGCCGAACACCGTCGTCGGGTTCGGGCCCATGAAGTTCCTGCGGATACCCGGCGAGGCCGTCATCGGCGCCGCCCTGGCCCTGGCGCTGCCGCGCAGGCCGCGCATGGCGCTCGCCGGTCTCGCCGGCGCCGCACTCGCCGCGCTGACCGTGCTGAACCTCCTCGACATGGGCTTCAACCAGTACCTCGGCCGCAGCTTCAACCTCGTCCTCGACTGGAGCCTGCTCACCGACGCCCAGGCATACCTGGAGGACTCCCTCGGCCGCACCGCCACCCTCGCCGCCACGGCCGGCGTCGTCGTCCTGGTCCTGCTGCTGTTCGTGCTGCTCACCCTGGCCACGATCCGCCTGGCCAACCTGCTGGCCCGGCACGGCGGCCGGGCCACCAGGGGCGCCCTGATCGCCGCCGTCGCCTGGATCACCTGCACCGCCTTCGGCGTGCAGATCGCCGGCGTGCCGATCGCGTCGGACCGTACCGCCACGGCCGTGCAGGTCCAGGCCCGCCGGGTGGCGGACACCCTCAGGGACGAGGCGGAGTTCCGGAAGGTGGCCAGGTCGGACGCCTTCGGGAACACGCCGCCGGACCAGTTGCTGACCGATCTGCGCGGCAAGGACGTGATCTTCACGTTCGTCGAGAGCTACGGCCGCAGCGCGATCGAGGACCCGATCATCGCGCCCGGCGTCGACAAGTCCCTCACCGAGAACACCACGGCCCTGGCGAAGGCCGGCTTCCACGCGAAGACCGGCTGGCTGACCTCGGCGACGTACGGCGGCAACAGCTGGCTCGGCCACTCCACCACCATGTCGGGTCTGTGGGTCAACAGCCAGCAGCGCTACCGCACCGTCATGGCCAGCGACCACCTCAGCCTCACCAGGGCCTTCCAGAAGACCGGCGCCTGGGACACGGTCGGCGTCATGCCGGGCGTGCAGAAGGGCTGGCCCGAACAGCGCTACTACGGCCTGGACAAGGTCTACAACGCCTTCCAACTGGGCTACCAGGGGCCGAAGTTCAGCTGGTCGACGATGCCCGACCAGTACGCGCTGGAACAGTTCCAGCAGCGGGTGCACGGCAGGCACCGCGACAAGCCGCTGATGTCGGAGATCATCCTGACCTCCAGCCACCAGCCCTGGGCGCCGGTGCCGAAGCTGGTCGACTGGGACCGGATCGGGGACGGCTCGGTCTTCCGGGACATCGAGGCGGCGGGCAGCAGGCCGGCCGACGTCATCGCCGACACCACGAGGTCCCGTGAGGAGTACGGCAAGTCGATCCAGTACTCGGTGACCGCCCTGACCCAGTGGCTGGAGCGCTACGGCACCGACGACACGGTGCTGGTCTTCCTCGGCGACCACCAGCCCATCGCCCGGGTCAGCGGCAACCACGCCAGCCGTGACGTGCCGATCTCCGTCGTCGCCAAGGACCCCAAGGTCCTGGACAAGATCGCGAGTTGGGGCTGGAGCGACGGACTGCGCCCGGCGCACGACGCCCCGGTCTGGAAGATGAGCGCCTTCCGCGACCACTTCCTGACGGCCTACGGCTCAACCCCCCACCCAAAGAACAACTGACCGTCCCGAGAATAGGGCGCCGTGTCGGACGGGTGGGCGGGAGTGTCGAGAGGGGGGTCAGCCGCCTGAGGTGTCCAGTTCGGCTTCGGCGGTGATGCCCGTGCAGTCGTACGGGTCCGTCAGCCAGCCGTCCGGCAGGACCACCCGGTTGTTGCCCGAGGTACGGCCACGGGGACCGTCGGCGCCTGCGGGCCAGGGCTGGTCGAGGTCCAACTCGTCCAGGCCGGAGCGGAGTTCGGCGAGGGACGAGGTGATCGCCAGGCGCTTGCGCATCTCCGAGCCGACCGCGAACCCCTTGAGGTACCAGGCGACATGCTTACGGAAGTCGATCACGCCCCGCGCCTCGTCGCCGATCCACTCGCCGAGCAGGCGCGCATGCCGGACCATGACGTCGGCGACCTCGCGCAGGGTCGGCCGCATGATGTCCCGCGTACGCCCCTCGAAGGCCGCGACCAGGTCCGCGAACAGCCACGGCCGGCCGAGGCAGCCGCGCCCCACGACCACCCCGTCGCAGCCGGTCTCGCGCACCATCCGCAGCGCGTCCTCGGCCGACCAGATGTCGCCGTTGCCGAGCACCGGGATCTCCGGCACATGTTCCTTGAGCCGGGCGATGGCCGCCCAGTCCGCCGTGCCGCCGTAGTGCTGGGCGGCGGTGCGGCCGTGCAGCGCGATGGCGGTGACGCCCTCCTCGACCGCGATCCGTCCGGCGTCGAGGTAGGTGAGGTGGTCGTCGTCGATGCCCTTGCGCATCTTCATGGTCACCGGCAGGTCGCCCGCGCCGGAGACCGCCTCGCGCAGGATGGCCCGCAGCAGATGGCGCTTGTACGGCAGGGCCGAGCCGCCGCCCTTGCGCGTCACCTTGGGCACCGGGCAGCCGAAGTTCAGGTCGATGTGGTCGGCCAGGTCCTCCTCCGCGATCATGCGGACGGCCTTGCCCACGGTGGCCGGGTCGACGCCGTACAGCTGGATGGAGCGCGGCTTCTCCGTCGCGTCGAAGTGGACCAGCTGCATGGTCTTCTCGTTGCGTTCGACCAGCGCCCTGGTCGTGATCATCTCGCTGACGAACAGCCCCTTGAGGCCGCCCGCTCCCGCCGTCGAGCCGCCTTCGGCGAAGGACCGGCACAGCGTACGGAAGGGCGCGTTGGTGATCCCGGCCATGGGGGCGAGCACGACGGGCGGCTGCACGGTGTGCGGGCCGATCCGCAGGGGGGACACGGGGGTGGTCGACGGCGTGGGCATGGCCCCATTGTCCCGTATTCCGGCGGATGCTCGTCCGCGCCTGTGGACAACCGGGACCATGACCATGACCACCCCTGTACCAGTCATTAGTTAGACGCACTATCGATACGAGCGTACGATGGAGGCCATGCCTCAGCTCAGTCCCCGCCGACGTTCGCTGGTCCTGGCGATCTGCTGTATGAGCCTGCTGATCGTGAGCCTGGACAACACGGTCCTGAACGTCGCCCTCCCGTCGATGCAGCGCGAACTGCACACCACCACCTCCGGGCTCCAGTGGACCATCGACGCGTACACACTGGTGCTGGCCTCACTGCTGATGCTGGCCGGCTCCACCGCCGACCGGATCGGCCGCAAACGGGTCTTCATGGCCGGCCTCGTGGTGTTCACCGTCGGCTCACTGCTGTGCTCCCTCGCACCGAACCTGGAATCGCTGGTCGCCTTCCGCATGGTCCAGGCGGTCGGCGGTTCGATGCTCAACCCGGTCGCCATGTCGATCATCACCAACACCTTCACCGACCCGCGTGAACGCGCCCGCGCCATCGGCGCCTGGGGCGCCGTGGTCGGCATATCCATGGCCGCGGGACCCCTCGTCGGCGGCCTGCTCGTGGAGGCCGTCGACTGGCGCGCGATCTTCTGGATCAACATCCCGATCGGCCTCGCCGCCCTGCTGCTCACCCTGCGCTACATCCCCGAGTCCCGCGCCCCCCACCCCCGCCGCCCCGACCCGGTCGGCCAACTGCTGGTGATCGCCCTGTTCGGCGCGCTGACCTACGCCATCATCGAGGCGCCCCACTCCGGCGCCGGCACGGTGCTGCCCTTCGCCGCCATCGCCCTGATCGCCCTGCTGGGCCTGCTGCGGTACGAGCCACGACGCCCGGAACCCCTCATCGACCTGCGGTTCTTCCGTTCCGCACCGTTCAGTGGTGCCACGGTCATCGCCATCAGCGCGTTCGCCGCGCTCGGCGGGTTCCTGTTCCTGTCCACGCTGTACCTGCAGAGCGTACGCGGCCTCGACGCGTTGCACGCCGGCCTGTGGATGCTGCCCATGGCGGTGCCCACCTTCCTGTGCGCGCCGCTGTCCGGGCGGCTCGTCGGCAGCCGGGGGCCGCGGCTGCCGCTGGTGATCGCGGGCGCCGCGATGACCGCGGGCAGCGTGCTGTTCGCCGCGTTCGACGCGGAGACCTCGGACCTCAGCCGGCTCGCCGGATACGTTCTGTTCGGCATCGGGTTCGGCTTCGTGAACGCGCCGATCACCAACACCGCGGTCTCGGGCATGCCGCGGGCCCAGGCCGGGGTCGCGGCCGCCGTCGCCTCCACCAGCCGGCAGCTCGGGCAGACGCTCGGGGTCGCGGTGATCGGGTCCGTACTCGCGGCCGGGGTCGGCGCGGCCGCGTTCGCACCGGCCTTCGTCGACGCGGCGCGGCCGGGGTGGTGGATCCTCACGGCGTGCGGGGGCGCCGTGTTCGTTCTCGGCGTGGTGAGCAGTGGGCGGTGGGCTCGGGGGACTGCCGAGCGGGTCGCCTCGCGGCTGGCGTCGACGGGGGCGCTCCGCTTGGTGGGCGGGGCTTCTGCGGATGCCGGTCGGTTGCCGGGGCGGCGGGGTTGACCTGCCCTTCGGGGAATCAGCGGCTCGGAGAATCAGCAGCTCGGGGAATCAGCCGTCCGTCGGCTAACCCGCCGTCGTGGTTCCCCGCGGGCCCCTGCCGGGGGCATCGGCCGACCCTCGACTGCGGCGCCGTCGTGGTTCCTCGCGCCGTTCCCCGCGGGCCCCTGCCGGGGACTCGGCCGGCCCTCGACTGCCGCGCCATCGTGGCTAGTCGCGCAGTTCCCCGCGCCCCCTGCGGGGGCAACTGTCGACCCTCGGCTGACGCGCCGTCGTGGCTGAGCGCGCAGTTCCCCGCGCCCCCTGCGGGGGCACCTGACGGCCCTCGGCTGACGCGCCGTCGTGGCTGAGCGCGCAGTTCCCCGCGCCCCCTGCGGGGGCACCTGACGGCCCTCGGCTGACCCACCGTCGTGGCTGAGCGCGCCGGTCACCGTGCCCCCTGCGGGGGCGGCTGTGGGGGGGTCATTTCGTATAGGTGTTGTAGGCGGGTTCGGGTTTGTTCGTCCTTGGGGGTGTAGGTGACCATGCGGGGGCCCGACTGGGGGGCCAGCCACAGGTCTGTGTGGTCCAGGGTCAGGAGGCCGACGTGGGGGTTGAGGAACTGTTTCGTCTTGCTGCGGCTGCTGACGACCTCGTACCGCTCCCAGTGCTCGCGGAACTCCTCGGACTCCGCCATCAGCCGTTTGACCAGCAGCTTCCAGGCGGGCTCGCCCAGGTGTCCGGCCATCGCGGCGCGCAGCTTCGCGGCCATCAGCCGCATGGTCTCGTCGAGGTGGACGATCGTGGAGCGCCAGCCGGGGTCGGTGTAGACGAGGAGTATGCAGTTGCGGTCCTCGGGCGGCACCGCGTCCAGATCGCCCATGAGGCGGGCGTAGGTGCGGTTGTAGGCGAGGATGTCGTACCGGCTGTTCTGGATGCACGCGGGGACGGGCTCCAGCCCGCGCAGCATCTCACGCAGCGCCGGGGTGATGCTCGGGCAGCTCGCGGCGGGCGTCGGGTCGACGGAGCCGGCGAGCTGGAAGAGATGGGCGCGCTCGCCCGGGTCGAGCAGCAGGGTGCGGGCGAGCGCGTCGAGGACCTGGACGGAGACCTGGATGTCCCGGGCCTGCTCCAGCCAGGTGTACCAGGTGACGCCGACCGCGGAGAGCTGGGCGACCTCCTCGCGGCGCAGCCCGGGCGTGCGGCGGCGCACACCGCGCGGCAGCCCCACCTGCTCCGGGGTGATCCGCTCACGGCGGCTGCGCAGGAACGCGGCCAGTTCGTGCCGGCGGATCTCCGCGCCCCGGGCGGGCGGGGCGTACGTCTCCTGTGCCATGCTCGTCATGCCTCCAGCCTGCCGTCGTACGGATCCTGTTGCCAGGTAGTCCCGCTACCAGGATAAGAACACTCTGGTACCACCCTGAGCGTGCCCGCAGGCTCGGCGTCATGACCGAAACCGTCACGACCCCGATCGTCCGGTCCCCGTCGGCGCCACCGGCGCTCGGCGGCCTGGGACTGTTCACCGTCCTGCTGGCCGCGGCGCTGCCGCTCGTCGACTTCTTCATCGTCAACGTGGCCCTGCCCACCATCGGCACGGACCTCGCCGCGGGCGAGGCGCTGCTCGAACTGGTCGTCGCCGGGTACGGTCTCGCCTACGCCGTGCTGCTCGTCCTCGGCGGGCGGCTCGGCGACCTGTTCGGCCGCCGGCGGCTCTTCCTCGGCGGCATGGCCGCCTTCGGCCTGACCTCGCTGGCGTGCGGGCTCGCGCCCGACGCCTGGAGCCTGGTCGCGGCGCGGGTCGCGCAGGGCGCCTCGGCCGCCGCGATGCTCCCGCAGGTGCTCGCCACCATCCAGGCGTCCACCACGGGCGCGCGCCGCGCGAAGGCCATGAGCCTGTACGGCGCCACGGCCGGCCTGTCCATGGTGGCGGGCCAGATCCTCGGCGGGGTGCTGGTCGCCGCCGACATCGCGGGCACCGGCTGGCGCTCGGTGTTCCTGGTCAACGTGCCGGTCGTACTCGTCGGCCTGCTGCTGGCCACCCGTACCGTCCCGGAGACCCGCTCCCAGCATCCCGAACCCGTCGACGGAGCGGGCACGGTACTGCTCGCGGTGTCCCTGCTGACGCTGCTCGCCCCGCTCACCGAGGGCCGGGCCGCGGGCTGGCCGCTGTGGACCTGGCTGTCGCTGGCCGCGTTCCCGTGCGCGGCCTGGGCGTTCGCCGCGGTGGAACGCCGGGCCGACCGCCGGGGCCGTACGCCACTGGTGCCGCCGACTCTGCTCGCGCTGCCCTCGCTGCGCCGCGGCCTCGTGCTGCTCGTGCCGTTCTCGATCGGCTTCAGCGGCTTCATGTTCGTGATCGCGGTGGCCCTGCAGAGCGGTGCGCGGCTCGGTCCGGTGCAGGCCGGGCTGGCGCTGGCCCCGATGGCGGTGGCGTTCTTCCTCGCGTCCCTGGCCGGACCGCGCCTGGTGGCCCGGCACGGCAGCCGGGTGGTCACCGCGGGCGCGCTGGTGCAGGGGGTCGGGGTGGCGCTGCTCGCGCTGACCGCCTGGCGGGACTGGCCGCACCTGGGCTTCGTGGAACTGCTGCCCGGTGCCGCGATCGCCGGGGCCGGGCAGGCGCTGCAACTCCCGGTCGTGATGCGGCTCGTGCTGTCCGAGGTGCCGGCCGCCCGCGCGGGGGTCGGCGGCGGGGTGATGGTCACCACCCAGCAGTCGGCGCTGGCGCTGGGCGTGGCCACACTGGGCACCCTGTTCCTGTCGCTGGTCCCGCACCAGGGCATGCGGGACGCCCTGGTCATCACGCTCCTTGCGCAGCTGGCCGGGGTGGTCCTGACCGGGCTGCTCAGCCTGCGGCTGCCCCGGACGATGGGCTGAGCGGGCCGGGCCCGCAGGACACGGCTTGGCCAACTCGCCGTGAAGGACGCCCTGTTGATGTTGGTCTTCCTGCACACTCCTTGCTGCACGAGCCGGACAGCCCTCCTCGTGGACGGACGCTGGAGACGTCATGCAGCAGAGCAACACGAGCAAGGTGAGCCGCTGGGACCAGCACGGCCGGGAACACGTGGTCAGGGTGGAGCGCACGGGAGTGCAGCGCACGATCAGGTGTGACACCTGCGGCTGGCGGCAAAGGGCGCAGTTCCTGCCCTGGCTGAAGGCGGCCGACCATCTGGCCGAGGCCCACCAGGCGACGGTGGACCCCGCCAACTCCCCGCCCACGCCCTGACGTACGCCGTGCGGGGTGTCCGGCGGGGTTCTGCCCGCCGGCGTCAGCGGGAAGGCGAGGTCAGCGTGAAGGCGAGGTCAGCGTGAAGGTGAGCCGAGGCCGCGCAGCAGCAGGTCGACGAGCGCGGTGAACTCGTCCTCGATGCCCGGCCGCTCCCACTCCCGCGCATGGGCGGGATCGTGGAAGCGGCCGGTGGCGTGGAAGACGGCGCGGGCGGCGGTGGCGGGGTCGGCCACGGTGAAGTGGCCGGAGGCGACCCCGTCCTGGACTATGCGGGTCAGCTGGGCGGTCAGATCGGCGAGGTGTGCGGCGACCGCTTCGCCGTTCTCGTCGGTCAGCACCGTGTAGGTGGCGAACAGTTCGGGGTCCAGGCCCGCCTTGCGGCGCTTGGCGGCGAACAGCGCGGCGAGCCAGTCACGCAGCCGTGCCTCCGGGTCGCCGTCCGCGGCGGCGATGCCGGCCAGCAGCTCCGAGGTGCGGTCCAGCCAGCGCTTGGTGACCGCCTCCCGCAGCGCGGCCTTGGTGCGGAAGTGCCGGTAGACGGTGCCATGGCTGACGCCGAGCGCGCGTGCCACGTCCACCACGGTGGCCTTCGCCGGGCCGTGGCGGCGCAGCACCTCCTCGGTCGCCTCAAGGATGCGCTCGCTGGTCAGGGTCTCGCCGGTCGCTGCCATGGCCTAGACCGTACCCGGCCCGGCGCTCACTGCTCGGTGCCGAGGTATGCCATCTGCGCCGCCGGGTAGCGGGTGCCGGCCGCCGCGTCCGCCGGTACGGCCTGCTCGATCGCCGCCAGGTCGGCCGCCTCCAGCGTCACGTCGAGGGCGCCCAGCGACTCGGTCAGCCGCTCCCGGGTACGGGCGCCGACCAGCGGCACGATGTCCTCGCCGCGCGAGAGCACCCAGGCGATGGCGATCTGCGCGACGCTGACGCCCTTGCGCTCGGCGATCTGCCGCAGCGCCTCGACGAGGTCGAGGTTGTGCCGCAGGTTGTCGCCCTGGAAGCGGGGCGAGTGGGCACGGAAGTCGTGCGCGCCGAGCTGCCGTTCCCGGGTGAAGTGACCGGAGATCAGGCCCCGCGCGAGCACGCCGTACGCGGTGATGCCGATGCCCAGTTCGCGGGTGGTCGGCAGGATCTCCCGCTCGATGTCACGGGTGATGATCGCGTACTCGATCTGCAGGTCGGAGATCGGGGCGGTGGCCGCGGCCCGGCGGATGGTGTCGGGGCCGACCTCGCTCAGGCCGACGTGCCGGACGTAGCCCTTCTCGATCAGTTCGGCGATGGCGCCGACGGTCTCCTCGATCGGTACGTCCGGGTCGAGGCGCGCGATGCGGTAGATGTCGATGTGGTCGACGCCGAGGCGCTGGAGCGAGTAGGCGGCGAAGTTCTTCACGGCGGCGGGCCGGCCGTCGTATCCGCTCCAGTTGCCGTCCGGGTCGCGCAGCGCGCCGAACTTCACGCTGACCAGCGCCTGTTCGCGGCGGGCCGGGGGCGCGGTACGCAGCGCATCGCCGACCAGCATCTCGTTGTGGCCCATGGCGTAGAAGTCGCCGGTGTCCAGCAGGGTCACGCCGGCCTCCAGGGCGGCGTGCACGGTGGCGATGGACTCGGCCCGGTCCGCCTCACCGTACATCGCGGACATGCCCATGCAGCCGAGGCCGAGGGCCGAGGTCTGGGGGCCGGTGGTTCCGAGGGTTCGGGTGTGCGTCGTCATGCCCTCCACCCTGGCATGACAGCTGACAGATTTCAATATCTGTCAGCTGTCATCTGTCCGTCCGCCGATCGCGTCCCCTGGCTCTTCGTTTTTGGTCCAGACCTATTGACGAGAGGTCTGGACCAGAAGCACTGTCATGCCTACGACACCTCACCGCACCCCCACCGGGAGGCCCCGCATGACCCGCCGTGTCCGCCGCCGACTCCGGCTGCTCGCCGCCGCGCTGACCGCGGCCGTCCTCGTCCCGCTCTCGGTCGCCGCCGCCCCCACCGCGTCCGCGACCGACACCTGCGCCGTCAAGTCCCGTCCGGCCGGGAAGGTCCTCCAGGGCTACTGGGAGAACTGGGACGGCTCCGCCAACGGCGTGCACCCGCCCTTCGGCTGGACCCCCATCACCGACTCCCGCATCCAGACCCACGGCTACAACGTGATCAACGCGGCCTTCCCGGTCATCCGCTCCGACGGCACCGCGCTGTGGGAGGACGGCATGGACGCCGGAGTGAAGGTGGCCACGCCGGCGGAGATGTGCGCGGCCAAGGCGGCCGGCCAGACGATCCTGCTCTCCATCGGCGGCGCGACCGCGGGCATCGACCTCAGCTCGACCGCGGTGGCCGACCGGTTCGTCGCGACGATCGTGCCGATCCTGAAGACCTACAATTTCGACGGCATCGACATCGACATCGAGACCGGTCTGGTCGGCAGCGGCTCCATCGGCCGGCTCTCCACGTCCCAGGCCAACCTGATCCGCATCATCGACGGGATCCTGGCCCAGATGCCCTCGAACTTCGGTCTGACCATGGCCCCGGAGACCGCCTACGTCACCGGCGGCAGCGTCACCTACGGCTCGATCTGGGGCGCCTATCTGCCCGTCATCAAGAAGTACGCCGACAACGGGCGCCTGTGGTGGCTCAACATGCAGTACTACAACGGCAGCATGTACGGCTGCTCCGGGGACTCGTACGCGGCGGGCACGGTGGCGGGCTTCACCGCGCAGACCGACTGCCTCAACCGGGGCCTGGTGGTGCAGGGCACGACGATCAAGGTGCCCTACGACAAGCAGGTGCCGGGCCTGCCCGCGCAGTCCGGGGCGGGCGGCGGTTACCTGTCACCGTCGCTGGTCTCCCAGGCATGGCAGCACTACGGCTCCTCGCTCAAGGGCCTGATGACCTGGTCGATCAACTGGGACGGCGCGAAGAACTGGACCTTCGGCGACAACGTGAAAACCCTCCAGTCCCGCTGACCCCACCCCACCCGGCGCCCGAGGCCAAGACAGCCAGACCGATACGGGCTCCGGGGACAGCGCCCCGAAGGGGCGCGGGGAACTGCGCGACCAGCCACGACGGCGCCGCAGACAACCCACGGCGGCAGGACAGAACGCCGGGCGGGCACTCTCAGCCCGTCCGGCGTTCGAGGACGGCGCCGTTCGGGCCGATGCGGGGGTCGGGGGCGGCAGCCCCCAGGGGGCGGTGGTCCCCCGGGGCCGCGATGCCCACGGGACGGCAGCTCCCGGGCGGCGGCAAACCCCCGGCAGGGGCTAGCTGCCCAGGAGGCGGCCGGCCAGGTAGCCCTCGATCTGGTCCAGCGACACGCGCTCCTGCTTCATCGAGTCCCGCTCACGGACCGTCACCGCGTCGTCCTCCAGCGTGTCGAAGTCGACCGTCACGCAGTACGGCGTGCCGATCTCGTCCTGGCGCCGGTAGCGGCGGCCGATGGCGCCGGCGTCGTCGAACTCGATGTTCCAGTGCTGGCGCAGCGCCTGGGCGAGGCCCTTGGCCTTCGGGGACAGCTCCGGGTTGCGGGACAGCGGGAGCACGGCGACCTTCACCGGGGCGAGCCGGTGGTCGAGCCGCAGCACCGTGCGCTTCTCCATCTTGCCCTTGGCGTTGGGCGCCTCGTCCTCGACGTACGCGTCGAGCAGGAAGGCGAGCATCGCGCGCCCGACACCGGCCGCCGGCTCGATGACGTACGGCGTCCAGCGCTCGCCAGCCTCCTGGTCGAAGTAGGACAGGTCCTGGCCGGACGCCTTGGAGTGGGCGCCCAGGTCGTAGTCGGTGCGGTTGGCGACGCCCTCCAGCTCGCCCCACTCGTTGCCGCCGAAGTTGAAGCGGTACTCGATGTCGGCCGTGCGCTTGGAGTAGTGGGAGAGCTTCTCCTTCGGGTGCTCGTACCAGCGCATGTTCTCCTCACGCAGGCCGAGGCCGGTGTACCAGCTCCAGCGCTGCTCCATCCAGTACTCCTGCCACTTCTCGTCCTCGCCCGGCTTGACGAAGAACTCCATCTCCATCTGCTCGAACTCGCGCGTGCGGAAGATGAAGTTGCCCGGCGTGATCTCGTTGCGGAAGGACTTGCCCATCTGGGCGATGCCGAACGGCGGCTTGCGGCGCGAGGTGGTCTGCACCTGGGCGAAGTTGGTGAAGATGCCCTGGGCGGTCTCCGGGCGCAGATAGGCGACCGAGCCGGAGTCCTGGGTCGGACCGAGGTGGGTGGACAGCAGGCCCGAGAACTGCTTGGGCTCGGTGAACTGGCCCTTGTTGCCGCAGTTGGGGCAGTTGACGTCCGCGAGGCCGTTCTCCGGCATGCGGCCGTGCTTGGCCTCGTACGCCTCCTCCAGATGGTCCGCGCGGAACCGCTTGTGGCAGGCGGTGCACTCGGTCAGCGGGTCCGTGAAGGTCGCGACGTGGCCGGAGGCCACCCAGACCTCGGGGGCCAGGATGACGGACGAGTCGAGACCGACCACGTCCTCGCGCGACGTCACCATGTAGCGCCACCACTGGCGCTTGATGTTCTCCTTGAGCTCGACACCCAGGGGCCCGTAGTCCCAGGCGGCACGCTGGCCGCCGTAGATCTCACTGCAGGGGAATACGAAGCCACGGCGCTTGCTCAGGCTGACGATGGTGTCGATCTTGTCGGCGGCCACGGTGCTCTCTTCATTACGACGACGGGCGACGAAGCGAGATGCTTCCAGCGAATGCCTCAGGTTACCGGCGCAGGCTCCCCCTCGACCAAATCGGTGGGCCCCCCAGCACCGCAGGGGAGCTTGTTGACAACCGTTTCCATATTTGGTGAAAATGACTGTCATGAACGTACGACGACGACTCATACCCGCCGCCGCGGCGACCGCGGCCACCGCCCTCGGCATAGCCACCCTCTCCGCCTGCTCCAGCGACAGCGCGGCGGCGGGTGACACCGGCAAGTTCGACGTCGTCGCGTCGTTCTACCCCATGGCCTTCCTCGCCGAGCAGATCGGCGGCGACCACGTCCACGTCACCAGTCTCACCCAGCCCGGCCAGGAACCGCACGACCTGGAGATCAGCGCCAAGCAGACCGCGCAGCTCCAGGAGTCCGACGCGGTCCTCTACCTCAAGAACCTCCAGCCCTCCGTGGACGACGCCGTCGCCCAGTCCGAGATCAAGACGAAGATCGACGCCGCCTCCCTGACCACCCTGGAGGAGCACGGCAACGAGGTCGGCGGGCACGCGGCCGAGCACGACACCCACGAGGGCGAGGAGTCCGGCGGCAAGGACCCGCACATCTGGCTCGACCCGGTGCGCTACGCCGAGGTCGCCCAGGGCGTCGGCACGGCATTCCAGAAGGCCGACCCGGACCACGCGGCCGACTACAAGAAGAACACCGCGGCCCTGGTCAAGAGGCTCGACGGCCTCGACAAGCAGTTCAAGGACGGCCTGGCGAACACCAGGACCAAGGTCTTCATCACCACGCACGCCGCCTTCGGCTACCTCGCCGAGCGCTACGGCCTGACCGAGGAGGCCATCAACGGCCTCGACCCCGAGTCGGAGCCCAGCGCCGCCCGGGTCAAGGACCTTGAGAAGATGGCCGAGGCCGACGGCGTCACCACCGTGTTCTACGAGACGCTCGTCAGCGACAAGACCGCGAAGACCATCGCCCGGGACGCACGGCTGAAGACCGACGTCCTCGACCCGATCGAGGGCATCACGGACCACTCCCGGGGCGACGACTACTTCTCGGTCCAGGAAGCGAACCTCAAGGCGCTGCAGACCGCCTTGGGCAGCAAGTGATCGTTCCGATCGTTACGGAGGACGGCATGGGCGTCGACGACGTCAAGGACGAGCCCGTCATATCGATGCGCGGCGTCCATGCCGAGCTGGGCTCGCGCCCCGTCCTGCGCGGCATCGACCTCACCGTGCACCGCGGTGAGGTCGTCGCGCTGCTCGGCGCGAACGGGTCGGGCAAGTCGACCGCGATCCGCGCCGTCATCGGGCAAGTACCGCTCGCCGCCGGGCGGATCGAACTGTTCGGCACCGACCGGGAGCGGTTCCGGGACTGGCGGCGCGTGGGCTACGTACCGCAGCGGACCACCGCGGCCGGCGGGGTGCCCGCGACGGTCACCGAGATCGTCGCCTCCGGGCGGCTCTCCCGCACCCGGTTCGGGCTGTTCGGCCGGGCCGACCGCGCGGCCGTGCGCCACGCCCTGGACCTCGTCGGCATGGCCGACCGGGCGAAGGACTCCGTCAACGCCCTCTCCGGCGGCCAGCACCAGCGGGTCCTGATCGCCCGCGCCCTGGTCGCCGAACCCGAACTGCTGATCATGGACGAGCCGATGGCGGGCGTCGACCTGGCCAGCCAGGAAGTGCTCGCCCGAACGCTCCGCGACCAGGTCGCCCAGGGCACCACGGTCCTGCTGGTGCTGCACGAACTCGGCCCGCTTGAGCCCCTGATCGACCGGGCGGTCGTGCTGCGCGACGGCTGTGTGCTGCACGACGGTCCACCGCCGCGCGCGGTCGGTCAACATGCCCTGCCGGGCCACGACCATGTGCACCCGCACGCACCCGCGGGCGCCGATCCGATCCGCACGGGACTGCTGAGCTGATGGACTTCCTCGACTACGCCTTCATGCAGCGGGCCCTGCTCGCCGCCGTCCTGGTCGGCATCACCGCCCCCGCCATCGGCATCTACCTCGTCCAGCGCCGCCAGGCCCTGATGGGCGACGGCATCGGCCACGTCGCGATGACGGGCGTCGGCCTCGGCTTCCTGCTGTCCACCTCGCCGGTGTGGATGGCCACCGCCGTCTCCGTGCTCGGCGCGGTCCTCATGGAGCTGATCCGCTGGTACGGCCGCACCCGCGGCGACATCGCCCTCGCCATGCTCTTCTACGGCGGCATGGCCGGCGGTGTCATGTTCATCAACCTCGCGCCGACCGGCTCCACGGCGAACCTGACGTCGTACCTGTTCGGCTCGCTGTCGACCGTGTCGCAGTCCGACGTCACGGCGATCTGCCTGCTGGCCGCGTTCGTGGTCCTGGTCACGCTGGGGCTGCGCCGCCAGCTGTTCGCGGTCAGCCAGGACGAGGAGTTCGCCCGGGTCACCGGGCTGCCGGTACGGGCGCTGAACCTGGTGACGGCGATCACCGCAGCGGTGACCGTGACCGTCGCCATGCGCGTGGTCGGCCTGCTGCTGGTGAGCGCGCTGATGGTGGTCCCGGTGGCCGCCGCCCAGCAGCTCAGCCGGAGTTTCGCGGCCACCTTCGCGATCGCCGTCGCCCTCGGCGTCACCGTGACGATCGGCGGCACGATCACGTCGTACTACCAGGACGTGCCGCCGGGCGCGACCATCGTGCTGCTGACGATCGCCGCGTTCGTGCTGCTGACGGCGCTGGCCACGCCGCTGGCCCGGCGCCGCGCCCGGGCGCTCGCCGCCGCGCAGCCGCCCGGGGACCCCGCGGAGTGCTCGATTCCGGTCGCCCGGGGGGCCGGCGACGAAGTCGGTGTCTGACCGGGCGCGGGCCCAACTGGCACAATGGCCCGGCAGACGCAGAACTGTGAGGAGGCAACCCGTGACGACCGCTGGACCGCCCGTGAAGGGCCGCTCGACCCGTCAGCGGGCCGCCGTCGCGGCGGCCCTGAACGAGGTCGACGAGTTCCGCAGCGCGCAGGAACTCCACGACATGCTGAAGCACAAGGGCGACTCGGTCGGCCTGACCACGGTCTACCGCACCCTCCAGTCCCTCGCCGACGCCGGTGAGGTCGATGTCCTGCGCACCTCCGACGGCGAGTCGGTGTACCGGCGCTGCTCCAGCGGCGAACACCATCACCACCTCGTGTGCCGTGCCTGCGGCAAGGCGGTCGAGGTGGAAGGGCCCGCGGTGGAGAAGTGGGCGGAGGGGATCGCCGCGGAGCACGGGTTTGTGAATGTGGCGCATACGGTGGAGGTTTTTGGGACCTGTGCGGAGTGCGCCGCTGGTTGAGCCGGTGGGTACGCGCCGTTGTGGGTGCGGATTTGATGCCGGGTGCGGGTTCGTCGTGGCTTGGCGCGCAGTTCCCCGCGCCCCTTGGGGATTGCGCTCAGCCGCGCTGGGTTGGTGAGGTGGGTTTGGCGCGGCTGGGCGCCGTTGGGGTGCGGGTTCGGTGCCGGGTGCGGGTTCGTTGTGGTTGCTCGCGCAGTTCCCCGCGCCCCTAGGGGCGGTTGTAGCAGCGTTTTAGTTCTGTTAGGTCGTAGAACTTGCTGGTCTTGGTGAGGGGGTGGCAGGTGGGTTTGAAGGGGGTTTCTTTTTCGTTGTAGAGCATGCGGATCAGGTAGCGGTTGCCCTTTTTGAAGACGTCCCATTGGATGTTGGCGCCCAGTGATGCCACGGACGCGCCCCGCCAGGGGTTGTTCGCGTAGGTGTACGGCTGCCCCGGCGTCGCCGGCTTCGTGCTGCCCGGCAGGCCCAGCAGCGCGGCCAGCGGGATGATCTCCTCGGCGTGGGTGAACCGCAGCTCCGCGCCGAGGTCGCCGGTGCCGTTCCGCTTGGCCTCGACCTGGGCGAAGAAGTCATCGAGGAGGACGTCGGCCATCCGGTAGGTGATGTCGCTGTCGGCGAAGCCCGGGCCCTTCTCGTAGAAGTCCTCGGCGTCTCCGAGATAGCCGAACCAGGCCGCGTCCTTCGCGGAGATGAAGCGGTCCATCCCCCAGCCCCTGCCGCCGGGGCTCTCCTCGCTCATCGCGGGGGCGATGGCGTACAGGTTGTAGACGGCCTCGGCCGCGGTGACCGCGTCGGCGGTCGAGGCGAACTCGCCGGCCTCGATCCGCTGGACGAAGGCGGGCCGGAACAGCCGCTCCAGCACCCGGCGGGCCGCGCGGTCGGTCGCGGGCTGTCCGGTGATGCCCTTGAGGGTGGCGGCGAGCCGCTGGTCGTTCTCGATGTAGTCGCGGTAGGCGGCCCCGCCCGCGGCCTTGTGGAAGTAGAGCAGGTCCTTGTCGGTGCGGGTGGGTCCGATGAGCGGCCGCAGCGCCGGTTCGGCGTCGGCGAGCGCCCCTGCGAACCGGTCACCGCTGTCGACGGCCCGCCCCTGCCCGGAGCTGACCACGTCGATCTTCTCGCCGTTCTTCGCGATCGAGGCGAACAGCCCCGGCAGCCGCCGTTCGAGCCGTACGGCGGTGTCCCGCATCTCCCGCTCGCCGCGCCCGCTCAGCTCGCCGTAGCCGACCTCGGCCATGGCGTCCAGCAGTGCGCGCACGGTCGGCCCGAACTCCTCGCCCTTCCGGGTGAGTTGGCCCTCGGCCGCGGCCCGGTCCCACAGGGCGAGGATCAGGTCGCCGTCCTCGCTGTCGGAGGCGGCGCGGGAGCCGTGCCGGGAGACGTTCTCGGTGAAGACGGGGGTGAAGCCGGCCGGGGGCCGCTGGTAGGTGCCGGGATTCTGCTGCGGGGCGTACGGCGCCTTCGTGCCGTAGCCCTCCCGGTGCGGCAGGCCGTCTGCGGCCTGCGCGGGCAGCGCGGCGGCCAGCAGGGCGCACAGCGCGAGCGCGGGGGCGATGCGTTTCATGGGCGGTCCGTTTCGTTCAGGCGACGCGGAAGACCGGGTGATCTTCCGCATCGTCGGCCGCCGGTGTGAACGCGCCGTGGCTAGGAGGTGGCCTGTGTTCCCTGTGTCTCCCCGCCCGTCTCTCCGTCCGTCTCCGCCTGCGGCTCTCCTTCCGTCCTTCCTTCCATGGCCAGCAGTTGTTCGTTCGGGATCGCGCCGCCGAAGCGCCGGTCGCGGGAGGCGAACTCGACACAGGCGCGCCACAGGTCACGGCGGTCGAAGTCGGGCCACAGCACGTCCTGGAAGACCATCTCGGCATAAGCGCTCTGCCAGATCAGGTAGTTGGAGGTGCGCTGCTCGCCGCTCGGGCGCAGGAACAGGTCGACGTCCGGCATGTCCGGGTAGTAGAGGTACTTCTGGATGGTCTTCTCGGTGACCTTGCCGGGGTCGAGCCGGCCGGCCCGCACATCCTCGGCCAGCGCCCGTGCCGCGTCGGCCAGTTCGGCCCGGCCGCCGTAGTTCATGCAGAAGTACAGGGTGAGCAGGTCGTTGCCCTTGGTCTGTTCCTGGGCGACCTGGAGTTCCTTGGCGACCGACTTCCACAGCCGGGGCATGCGCCCCACCCAGCGCACCCGGATGCCGATGGCGTCGAGTTCGTCGCGGGTCTTGCGGATGAAGTCGCGGTTGAAGTTCATCAGGAAGCGGACCTCGTCGGGCGAGCGCTTCCAGTTCTCGGTGGAGAAGGCGTACAGGGAGATGTTGCGGACGCCGATCTCGACCGCGCCCTGGAGCACGTCAAGCACCCGCTCCGCGCCGACCTTGTGCCCCTCGGTCCTGGGCAGCCCGCGCTCCTTGGCCCAGCGCCCGTTGCCGTCCATGACGATGGCCACGTGCTCGGGGACCAGTTCGCCGGGGAGCTTCGGGGCGCGGGCACCGGACGGGTGCGGCTCCGGCGCCCTGTACTCGCGCCGCTGGCGCCCCAGAATCCCGCGTACGACCATGTGCTTCTCGTCTCCCTACTAACGGTGTCCGCGCCGCCGGCGCCGACACCGTGCCTATGACTTTTCCACGTACCGGAGTGAGCGCAGCCCGCGCTCCAGGTGCCAGTGCAGGTAGGCCGACACCAGCCCGTTCCCCTCCCGGACGTACCGCGGCTCGCACGCGTCCGCGGTCCCCCAGTCTCCCGTAAGCAGCGCGCCGAGGAGGACGAGGGCCTGCGGCGAGGGTACGACGCTGCCGGGGACCCGGCAGTCCGCGCACAGGGAACCGCCGGACGCGACCGAGAAGAACCGGTTCGGCCCGGGCATGCCGCACTTCGCGCAGTCGCCGAAGCTGGGGGCGTAGCCGTTGACGGCGAGGGAGCGCAGCAGGAAGGCGTCGAGGACGAGGTGGGGGGCGTGCTCCCCGCGGGCCAGCGTGCGCAGCGCGCCGACGAGCAGCAGGTACTGCTGTACGGCGGGTTCGCCCTCGTGGTCGGTGAACCGCTCGGCGGTCTCCAGCATCGCCGTCCCGGCGGTGTAGCGGGCGTAGTCGGTGACGATGCCGCCACCGTAGGGTGCGATGGTCTCACTCTGTGTGCACAGCGGGAGCCCGCGGCCGACGAGTTCGCTGCCGCGCGCGAAGAATTGCACGTCGACGTGGGAGAACGGTTCCAGCCGTGCCCCGAACTTGGATTTCGTGCGCCGTACGCCGCGGGCCACGGCCCGCACCCGTCCGTGGCCGCGGGTGAGCAGCGAGATGATCCGGTCCGCCTCGCCCAGTTTCTGGGTGCGCAGCACGATGCCGTCGTCGCGGAACAGAGTCATGGGGTCATTCTCCCGCATGCGGTTGGTGCGCGGTGCGGTGCTCTCAGTGTGCGGTGCTCTCGGTGTGCGGTGCGGGTGTGGGTGCGGTGAGCTGTGGTGGGCGTTCAGCCGGGGGCTTGCAGCCCCCCTGCCCCCGCAATCGGTTTGGGGCTCCCGGGCGCCGTGCGCGGGCGCGGGTGCGTTGTGGCTAGTCGCGCAGTTCCCCGCGCCCCTGACGGGGCACGACCCCACCGCCGTGCGCAAGCGCGAGTGCGATGTGGCTGGGCGCGCAGTTCCCCGCGCCCCTGACGGGGCACGACCCCACCGCCGTGCGCAAGCGCGAGTGCGATGTGGCTGGGCGCGTAGGTCCCCGCGGCCCTGACGGGGCGCGGCCCCGCCGGCGTGTGCCTTTCACGTTGTGTACTGGTAGCCGGCGTTGGTGGTGCCGCCGGGGGTGTGGACTGTGACGGCTGCCGTGCCGGGGGTGCCCGCGGGTGCTACGGCCACCACGTTGGTGTCGGAGACCGTGACGAACTCGGTGGGCGTGCCGCCGACCGTGACGCTGTCGGTGTACGTCAGGTTGCTGCCGGTGATGGTGATGCTGTTTCCGCCGGCGGCCGGCCCCTGGTTGGGGCTGAGACCGGAGACGACCGGCTGTGCGACGTAGGTGTAGTAGGGGTCGCCGACCCCGGGAAGGCTGGTGCCGCCCGGCGTGGTGACGGTGACGGTGACGGTTCCGGAACCGAACGGGGCCGGCGCGGTGATCTGGCCGTCCGAGACGACGGTGACGCCGGAGGCCGCGCGGGAGCCGAAGCGTACGGCGCCGGCGAGGGTCAGATTGCTGCCCGTGATGGTCACCGTGTTGCCGCCCAGGGTCGGCCCCAGAGCGGGGAAGACGCTGTCCACGCTCGGCAGGGGGACGTAGAAATAGGCCACCGGGGTGCTGGTCCCTCCGTTCGTGGTGACGGTGAGATTGACGGCACCCGCCGAGCCCGCGGGGGCCAGGACGGTCATCTGGGTGCCGGAGTTGCCGGTGACGGTGGCGCTGTGGCCGCCGAACACGACGGCGGCGCCGGAGAGCGCGGTGCCGGTGAGCGTGACGGTGTTCCCGCCGGCGGCGGGGCCCTGGGCCGGGGTGATCGAGCTGATGACCGGGGCGGGCAGATAGGTGAAGGTCACGCTGTTGCTGGTGCCGGCGGGGCTGGTGACGGTGACGGCGGTCGAGCCCGAACCGGCGGGTGTCGTACAGGAGATGGTGGTGTCGCTGAGCGTGCTGAACTGTGCCGGGTTCGTGCCGAACCTGACCGCCGTCGCACCGGTGAAGCCGCTGCCGGTGAGCGTGACGGGCGTACCGCCCGCGGCCGGTCCCTGGGTGGGGCTGAGGCCGGTGATGGTCGGCGCCATGGGTGCTCCTTTCCACGTGCCGGAGCGGGGGCCGCCGTGCCCCGGCCAGGAGCCGGGTCGGGGCACGGCGGCCGGTGCGCTCCCGAGGAGGTGCCCAGGGCGGCCGGCGCGGAGGGAAGGGGCGATCGGCGGCCCTGGGCGGGTGGGGTCAGGCGCCGGTGAACACGTCGCCGGCGACGATCGCGCTGGTGCCGCCGGGGGTGATGACCTGGAGGTCGTAGGTCGTGCCCGCGGTGAGGCCGGCGGGGACGACGACGATCAGCTGGGTCTCGGAGACGGAGGTGAAGCTGCTGGCCGGGATCGCGGCGCCGCCGGCGGTCGGCGTGAAGGTCGCGTTGACCACGTTGTCGAAGCAGGTGCCCGTGACGGTGACGTTCGTTCCGGCGGGCCCGGTGGCCGGGCTGAGGCTGGTCACCGCGGGAGCGTTGAAGTAGACGAACTGGTCGGCGACGCTCGTGGTGCTGGTTCCGCCCGGGGTGGTGACGGTGACGTCGACGGTGTCCTGGCAGCCGGTGAAGGCGCCGTGCGCGGGCGCGGTGACGGTGATCTCGCTGTCGTTGACCACGGTCAGCCCGGTGCCCGCGCCGATGGCGCCGAAGGTCACCGCCGTGGCGTTCAGGAAGCCGCTGCCGCTGACGGTGATGGTGCCGGGGCTGGCCGGGCCCGCGGTGGGTGTCACGGCCGCGACGGCCGGGGTGGCCGCGTAGAAGAACGGCAGGGAGTTGGTGGTCGACGTGCCGGCCGTGACGTTGATGTTGTACTGCCCGGCACACAACGACGGGATGGTGCAGGTGATCTGGGTGCTGCTGACGACGGTGGCGGGGGCCGACTTGTTGCCGAAGTTGACCCTGGTGGCCGTCGACAGGGCGGTTCCGTTGATCGTCATGAGCTGTCCGGCGGAGCCGGGGTTGCCCGTGCTGATCGAGGTGATGGTTGCCATGTTGATTCCTTTCGCGGTTGGCCGCGTGATCGGGCGGTGATGGCATGGGCCGAACTGTCTTGCCGGCCATGGGTGTTCAGGCGGACTGGGCATGCCGGCCCGTCCGGGCGGTGGAACGGTGCGGTGCCCGGCGTCGGCGCATGCTCGTGCGGGCCGGGAATGCGGGGGCGGATGCGCGGAGCGTGGGCGGGAAGTGCCCCGCATGCCTGGCTTCCGCGGCCTCAACGGAACGGCGGCTCGTCCCGAGCCGGTTCAACGGTGAGGAGGTGACGGGGAAAGAAGAACGGAAGAAAGGGAGAGGGGGGCGCCGAAGGCGCGGGGTCATCGACTTCAGCCAGTGCTGAGCGTGACCATGAGACTCAGTCAATCTGTCAAAACTCAGTAATCCATCTGAGTGACCGTCACCGCAAGAGCGGGGCAGTCGATTCGCTCATTCGGAGCAGCGCACGGCCGCCTGCACCACAGGCGTACCACCTGCGCGAACGGCCCGGAAAAATGCTCCGGCGCACCTAAGTCTGAAAATATTACTGCGTTTCCCGATGTCCGGCCGAACGCGAAAAGCGGTCCGTCCCGCCCACCGGACAGGTGGGCGGCACAGACCGCTTGCTCTTGTGTTCTTCGCTCGGGATCGGATCGGGGATCAGATCGGCTGGCAGAGCGACACGACGTTGACCGTGGCGGCGTCGGCGCCGGGATTGGTGACGGTGATGGTCCAGGCGTTGCCCGGAGTGCTCGTGAGCGTCTGTACCAGACCCGACCCCGACACCTGGCTCTCCCCGCCGCTGACGGCGATGAAGGACCCGAGGGTGCTGCAGTCACCTCCCTGGAGCGTCATCGTGCCGCCGGCGGGGATCGTCTGCGGGTTCAGGGGCGAGTCCAGCGCCTGCGTCAGCGTGGTACCGCCGGGGCCCGTCGGACCGGTGGGGCCGGTGGGACCGGCGACACCGTCGGAACCGGTGGGGCCGGTCGGACCCGTGGCACCGACGGCGCCGCCGGCACCCGTCGGACCGGTCGGACCCGTCACACCGTCGGCGCCCGTGGGTCCGGTGGGACCCGTCACACCGGCCAGCCCGGCCGCACCCGTGGGACCGGTGGGGCCCGTCGCGCCGTCCAGACCGGCCGCGCCCGTCGGACCGGTCGCACCCGTCGCACCGTTCAGACCGGTCTCGCCCGTGGGACCCGTCGGACCCGTCACACCATCGGCGCCCGTGGGACCGGTGGGACCCGTCACACCGGCCAGCCCGGCCGCACCCGTCGGACCGGTGGGGCCCGTCGCACCGTCCAGACCGGCCGCACCGGTCGGACCGGTCGCACCCGTCGCACCGTCCAGACCGGCCGCGCCCGTGGGACCCGTCGCACCCGTCGCACCGATGGCGCCATCGGCACCCGTGGGACCGGTGGCGCCCGTCGCGCCGTTCAGACCGGCGGCACCCGTCGGGCCGGTCACGCCGTTCAAACCGGCCGCACCCGTCGGACCCGTGGCACCGTTCAAACCGGCCGCACCGGTGGGACCGGTAGCCCCGTTCAAACCGGCCGCACCCGTCGCGCCGGTCGGGCCGGTCGCGCCCGTAGCGCCGTTCAGACCAGCCGCACCGGTCGGGCCGGTGGCTCCGGTCGCGCCGTTCAACCCAGCGGCACCGGTCGGACCCGTAGCCCCGTTCAAACCAGCGGCACCGGTCGGACCCGTAGCCCCGTTCAGCCCAGCCGCGCCGGTGGGACCCGTAGCCCCGTTCAGACCAGCCGCGCCCGTCGGACCCGTAGCCCCGTTCAACCCAGCCGCGCCCGTCGGACCCGTCGCGCCAGTGGCGCCATGCAAACCGGCCGCGCCGGTCGGACCCGTCGCACCGGTCGCACCGGTCGCACCGGTCGGGCCGGTGGGGCCGATCTGGCCGTCGCAGTACGGGACGCCGGTCGCGGCGACCCAGCGGGCGGTCACCCAGCCGGGGCGGTCCGCCAGTTGGTACCAGACGGTGTTGCCGTCCACCGGAGTGCCCACGTCCCAGCACAGGATGCTGACGCTCGCCCCGAACGGGAACGAGCCCAGGACCGCAGAGTCGGTCGAGGGCTGCTCACGGATGTTCACGCCCGTGGTCGCGGTCACCGTCCCCGTGACCGCGGCCCGTACGAGCCGCTGATGTCTGTTCACCCCCGCTCCCTTGGCGAACCGCGCCGCCTGCGAGGCGGCGGCCTGGGCGTTCGCCCGGCCCTCCGCCGACTGCGCCTGTGCGGCGACGGGGCCGCACAGGCCCCAGGTAAGGCCGAGGCTCACGGCCCCGAGTGCCAGCGACGAGACGCCCCTGGCCTTGACAGCCCCATGCACCAAAACCCACCGTGCCTTTCCTGACGAAGTGTGAGGGATGAGGTGCGAACAGCAAACGCCACATTCCGTCAAGAACATAAGAAAACTTGGCCCTAGTGACTCAAAAGCGGCACAGGGATCGTCCGGGGGGCTCGCAAATAGTCTGCTAATAGGCCCCCGAGGACTCGCTCACCCCACTCCGCGTGACCGATGCGCCGCGCGTGCCTCGATGCCGCGGAAGTGGACGGCCATCGCGTGCTGCGCGCCCGCGCCGTCCCGGGCGCGCAGCGCGGTGACGATGTCGCGGTGCCGGCGGACGGTGACCTCGGGCGCCGGGTCGTCTCGCCAGCCGCGGGCGCCGGAGACCCGGCGGAACACCGTCCAGAACGCGCCCAGGAGCTGCGGCACGAGGGCGTTGCCGAGCGGTACGTACAGCAACTCGTGGAAGCGGCGGTCCAGTTCGGGGCAGGGGCGGCCGGCCAGGACCGCCGCCTCCATCCGGGAGACCACCGACTCCAGCCGGTCCAGGTCCGCTTCGGTCACCGTCGCCGCCACCCGGCGGATCAGCCCCTCCTCCAGCACCTCGCGGACCTGAAGGACCTCGGCCAGGGCGCCGGGGTCGTCGTCGTGCCGGGTCAGCGTGCGGAAGGTGAGGCCGTCGACCAGCGGGGCGAGGGAGGCCCGGCCGACGTAGCTGCCGTAGCCGTGCCGGATCTCCACGATGTCCAGGGCCTGGAGCGCCTTGAGTGCTTCGCGGACGGAGTTGCGGCTGACGCGGAGGCGGCCCATCAGCTCCGTCTCGGTGGGCAGCGGCGCACCGGGCCGCAGCCCGCGGTCGAGGATCAGCTGGACGACCGCGCGCTGTATCCGGTTGTTCCCGGGCTCCCCTGCGGGCATGCGCCGCATGCTACGCACAGGGGACGTCCCACGTCCCATCTCCCGGTGTCACCAGCGCCAACTCCCGCCATTTCGCTGCGTCATTGGTGCGACCTGTGGCGGCTACGCCATTCGTGTGCGATCCCTTGACCGGTCCCACTGGCACTCCTATGGTCACGCTGACCGGCCGGACGTAGGACGTCGTATCTCCTCTGCCGTATCCCTCCACCCGCCTGTGCGAACCCTGTTCCGGACCCCCTGGAGGAAACCGTGCGCGACGACATGACCCACGAGGTGCCGGCCCCGCACCGCCGGTCGTTCCTGAAGTACGGCGGCGCGCTGGGTGCGGCCGCCGCGCTCTCCCCGTCGCTCGCGGCCTGTTCGGCCGGGCCCGAGTCCACGAACGACACCGGCGGCGGGGACGGCCGGAACCGCACGCTGACCGCGGTGATCGGCTACGGCAACGACGGCAGCTGGGACCCGACGCAGACGGCGTCCGCGTTCTGCATGGCCGCCAACCATCACATCTACGAGGGGCTGCTGGACACCGATCCGATCTCCCGTGACCCTTATCCCGCGCTGGCCACCCGGGCGCCGGCCGATCCGAACGCCACCACGTGGCGGTTCACGCTGCGGCCGGGCGCCCGATTCCACGACGGCAAGCCGGTGACGGCCGATGACGTGGTCTTCGTCTTCGACCGGATCCTGGACCCGGGCACCCAGACCGTCGCCAAGGGCTTCTTCGAGAGCTGGTTGCGGGAGGTCCGCAAGGTCGACGCGCGGAACGTCGAGCTGGTGCTCAAGTTCCCCTTCCCGGACGGGCTCTCCCGGCTCACCCTCGCCAAGATCATGCCGGAGCATGTCTTCTCGCGGCCCGGTGCGTGGGACGACGCGATCAGGGGGAAGGCGATCGGCTCGGGGCCGTACCGGCAGACCGCGCACCACCCGAAGTCGAACACCACCTTCGAGGCGTTCGCCGACTACAACGGTCCGCGCAGGCCCGCGTTCCAGAAGATGAACTGGCTGACCATCGTCGACGCCGCCCCGCGCGTGGCGAAGATCTCCGGAGCCGGCGCCGGGGCGCAGATCGCCGACAACATCCCGTACGCCGCCGTCCCCCGGCTGGAGCGGGACGGGCTGAGCGTCGCGGGCGGTGCCGGGATGAACAACCTGTTCCTGATGTTCAACACCGCGCGCAAACCGTTCGACGACGTACGGGTCCGGCAGGCGCTGCACTACGCCATCGACAGCCGGAAGATGGTCGAGGTCGCGCTGAAGGGGCACGGGACGCCGTCGTCGTCCTTCCTCAATGAGGGCAACCCCGCCTACCGGCGGGCGAAGACGGTGTACGACCACGACCCGGCCAAGGCGAGGGCGCTGCTGGCGGCGGCCGGGGTGCGGAACCTGAAGATCGACGTCCTCGCGGTGAACGTCAGCTGGATCGTGGACTGTCTGCCGACCATCAAGGCGTCCTGGGACGCGATCGGTGTGCGGACGACGCTGTCCCCGCAGGAGACCACGGCCGTGTTCACCAAGATGGACCAGAAGCAGGACTACCAGGTCGTCGCCGCCGCCTCGAACCCCAACCAGTTCGGCCTCGACGCCGACCTGATCATGCACTACAACTACGGTCCTGCCAACCTGTGGATGCGCTACACCCGGTGGGCCGACGACCCGGTGGCCAGACAGCTGTTCAAGGACATGGACCGGGCGACCCGGGAGCCGGACCCGGACCGGAAGACGGCGATGGTCCAGGACTACATCGACGTCGTCGCCGAGCAGGCCGTGCTCTATCCGGTCGTGCACAACGAGCTGATGACCGCCTGGGACCCGAAGCGGCTCACCGGCATAAGGGCACAGCCGTATCCCGGCATCAACCTCCTCCAGGCCAAGTGGGTCTGACGGCATGACGGCCGTCGTCCGTATCCTGCTGCACCGCATCGCGCTGCTGGTGCCGCTGCTCCTCGGCATCGTGCTCTTCGTGTTCCTGGTGATGCGGTTCTCCGACGTCGACCCGGCGTCCGCGTTCTTCCAGGGGGCCAACCCGACACCCGGGCAGCTGCACGACTTCCGGGAACGCAACGGGCTGCTCGACCCGCTCCCGGTGCGCTACGTCCGCTTCGTCGGCGATCTGCTCCACGGCGACCTGGGCACCAGCGCGCTGACCCGGACACCGGTCGTCGACCAGGTCACCACCGCACTGCCGCTCACCCTCCAGCTGACCTTCCTCGGCCTCGGCCTCGCGGTGCTGCTGGCGCTGGCCGGCGGGGTCACGGCGGCCATCCACCGGGACCGGCTGCCCGACCAGGTCATCCGGGTCCTGTCCCTGACCGGGGTAGCGGCCCCCGGGTTCTGGCTCGCGCTGCTGATGATCCAGTACCTGTCGGTGGACCGGGGCTGGTTCCCGACCGGCGGCTACGTCAACCCGGCGGACTCCCTCACCGGCTGGCTGCGCACCATGGCGCTGCCCGCCCTCGCGCTGTCACTGCCGGTGGCCGCGCAGCTCACCCGGATCGTGCGGACGGCCGTCGTGGAGGAACTGGACAAGGACTATGTGCGCACGGCGATCGGCAGCGGGCTGCCGCCCCGGGTGGTGGTCGGCCGGAACGTGCTGCGCAACGCGCTGATCAACCCGCTGACGGTGCTCGGGCTGCGGGTCGGCTATCTGCTGGGCGGCGCGGTGGTCATCGAGACGATCTTCGCGCTGCCCGGCATGGGCAAGCTGATGATCGACGCGGTGCAGAACGGCGACCCGGCGGTGGTCCAGGGGGTGGTGCTGACGACGGCCGCCGGGTTCGTGGTGGTCAACCTGGTCATCGACGTCCTCTATCTGCTCGTCAACCCGCGGCTGAGGGAGGCCGCCTGATGCTCACCCGCAAGAGCCTCACCGCGCGGCTGTCCCGGCCCGGTGCCCGGCCGCGCGGCCCGCGCCGACTGCCCGCCCTGTCTAAGGCGGCCGTCTGCTTCCTGGCCGTCGTCGTCCTCGCGGCCCTGCTGGCGCCACTCCTCGCCCCCGACGACCCGCTGGACCAGCAGACACCGGTCGGCGGCACCGGGCATCCCTCCGCCGAGCACTGGATGGGCCAGGACAGCCTCGGCCGGGACATCCTGAGCCGGCTGATGTACGGCGCGCGCTGGTCCCTCGCCATCGGACTCGGCGCCACCGCGCTCGCCCTCGTCGTGGGCGCGCTGCTCGGGGCGCTCGCGGCCACCTCCCGCAAGGCGGTGGACGAGACGCTGATGCGCTGCCTCGACGTGGTGATGGCCTTTCCCGGCATCGCGCTCGCCGCGGTGCTCGTCGCCGTGTTCGGCGGTGGCATCGCCGTACTGATCTGCGCGATCGCCTTCCTGTTCACCCCGCCGGTGGCCCGGGTGGTGCGGGCGAACGTCCTCGACCAGTACGGCGAGGACTATGTGACGGCGGAACGGGTCATCGGCGCCCGCACGCCGCACATCGTGCTGCGGCACGTCGCCGTCAACTGCGCGGCCCCGGTGCTGGTGTTCTGCACCGTGCAGGTCGCCGAGGCGATCGTCTTCGAGGCGTCGCTGTCGTTCATCGGCGCGGGCGTGCGGCCGCCGGACCCGTCGTGGGGCAGCGTCATCGCGGACGGCAAGAACATGGTGCTGACCGGCGGCTGGTGGGCGACCGTCTTCCCCGGGCTGCTGATGCTGGTCACCGTGCTGTCCCTGAACGTCCTCGCCGAGGGCGTCTCGGACGCCTGGGCTGCCCCCGCGGCCCGCGCGGTGGACGTGCGGGGGGACGACGACCGGCCGGCGGTGCCGGAACCCGGCGGCGAGCTGCTGCCGCTGCCCCGACTGGCCGATGCCGCCCGGCGGTTGCGGGCCCGGGCGCGTCCGCTGCCCGACCCGGGCGGGCAGCCGGTGCTCGCGGTGGAGAACCTGGCCATCGGGTTCCCGGACCGGCACGCGGGTGTCGACGTGGTCGACGGGATCAGCTTCGAGGTGCGGCCCGGCGAGGTCCTGGGCCTGGTCGGCGAGTCGGGCTGCGGCAAGTCGCTGACCGCGCTCGCGATCATGGGGTTGCCGCCCAGGGGTGCCCGGGTCGCCGGTCGGATCCGGTTCGGCCGGCGGGACCTGCTCGCCGAGCCGACGCGCGTGCGGCGCAGGCTGCTCGGCCATGAGATGGCGATGGTCTACCAGGACGCACTGTCCTCGCTGAACCCGGCGATGACCGTCCGCGCCCAGCTGAAGCAGCTGGTGCGGCGCGGTGGCCGGCGCGGCGCCGCCGAGCTGCTGACCCTGGTCGGGCTCGACCCGGAGCGCACCCTGCGCAGCTATCCGCACGAACTCTCCGGCGGTCAGCGCCAACGCGTCCTGATCGCCATGGCGCTGTCCCGTGATCCGAAGCTGATCGTCGCCGACGAGCCGACGACCGCCCTGGACGTGACCGTGCAGGCGCAGATCATGGAGCTGCTGCTGCGGCTGCGGGCCGAACTGGGCTTCGCGCTGATCCTGGTCTCGCACGACCTGGCGCTGGTCGCGGACGTCACCGACCGGGTGGCGGTGATGTACGGCGGGCAGATCGTGGAGACCGGCGTGACCGCGGACCTGGTGGCGGCGCCCGCCCACCCCTACACGCGCGGGCTGCTGGGCAGCGTGCTGTCGCTGGAGTCGGCGGCCGAGCGGCTGACCCAGATCAGCGGGGTCGTCCCGGCACCGGCCGACTTCCCGGCGGGCTGCCGGTTCACGGCCCGCTGCCCGCGGGCCGGCGGGCTGTGCCGGACGACGGCACCGGACCCGCGGGGCACCCCCACCCACACCGCAGCCTGCCACCACCCCGCCCTCGACCTGACGACAACCCAAAGCGAGGCGGTCACGTGAACACGCTGAGCGCTCCGCTGGATGCGCCGCGCCATGCCGTCGATTGTCCGCGGCACCGTCGTGGCCGGTCGCGCAGTTCCCCGCGCCCCCTCGGGGCGTCACCGACCTGCCGATTCACGACCCACTGCCCGCGGGCCGGCGGGCTGTGCCGGACGACGGCACCGGACCCGCGGGGCACACCCACCCACACCGCAGCCTGCCACCACCCCGCCCTCGACCTGACGACAACCCAAAGCGAGGCGGTCACGTGAACACGCTGAGCGCTCCGCTGGATGCGCCGCGCCATGCCGTCGATTGTCCGCGGCACCGTCGTGGCCGGTCGCGCAGTTCCCCGCGCCCCCTCGGGGCGTCACCGACCTGCCGATTCACGGCCCGCTGCCCGCGGGCCGGCGGGCTGTGCCGGACGACGGCGCCGGACCCGCGGGGCACACCCACCCACACCGCGGCCTGCCACCACCCCGCCCTCGACCTGACGACAACCGAGAACGAGGCGGTCACGTGAATGCACTCGTCGCGCTGCACAACGTCCACGTCACCCACCGAGCCCGCACCGGGGGCCTCCTCGCCCGCGACCGCATCCGCGCCCTCACCGCAGCCGACCTCACCGTCACCCCCGCCGAAACCACCGGCATCGTCGGCGAATCCGGCTGCGGCAAGTCGACGCTGGCGAAGGTCCTGGTGGGGGTGGTGCGGCCGACCTCGGGCACGGTGTCCTTCAAGGGCCGCGACCTGTGGTCCATGCCGGCCGCCGAACGCCGGGCCACGGTGGGCGCGAGCACCGGAATGGTGTTCCAGGACCCGTCGACCGCCCTGAACCGGCGGCTTCCGGTGCGGCGCATCCTGCGGGACCCGCTGGACGTGCACGCACGGGGGTCAAGGGCCGCGCGCGAGGAGCGGGTGCGCGAGCTGATGGCCCTGGTGGGTCTCCCCCGGGCCCTCGGCGACGCCCTGCCCGGCCAGCTCTCCGGCGGCCAGCGGCAGCGCGTCGCCATCGCACGCGCGCTGGCCCTCGACCCGGATCTGGTGGTCGCCGACGAGCCGACGAGCGCGCTGGACGTGTCCGTACGCGCGCAGATCCTCAATCTGCTGCTGGACCTGCGGGAGCGGCTGGGTCTCGCGCTGGTCTTCGTCTCCCACGACATCCAGACGGTGCGCCGGATGAGCGACCGGGTGATCACCGTGTACCTCGGCCGGATCGTCGAGGAGTGCCCGGCGGACCGGGTCACCGACCGGGCCAGGCACCCGTACACACGGGCCCTGTTCTCCGCGACGCCCGGCCTGCTCGACCCGATCGACCCGATTCCGCTGGCCGGCCCCGTGCCGTCGGCGACCCGGCCGCCGAGCGGCTGCCCGTTCCGTACCCGCTGCTGGCGCGCGGACGACCGCTGCGCCGCGGTCATGCCGGACTTTTCGGCCGCGTCGCACCCGGCACATCGCTACCGTTGTCATCATCCTGTGGAGGAGGACCAGTCGACCCGCGACCTCGTGCGCCAGAGTCTTCCCAGGGAGCCGCCATGACCTTCCCCGCCCCGAACGGCCCGACCGGGGTGTCCGGTGTCGTACCGCCCGTGTGCACTCCCCTGACACCGCAGGGCGAGGTCGACGTCCCCTCGCTGCTCCGGCTCGTCGACCATCTGGTGGAGGCGGGCGTGCACGGCCTGTTCGTGCTCGGCTCGACCTCGGAGGCCGCGTATCTCACCGACCGGCAGCGGCGGCAGGTGGTGCAGGAGGTCACGGGGCATGTGGCGGGCCGGCTGCCGGTGCTGGCCGGGGCGATCGACATGACGACGCCCCGGGTGCTCGACCATGTCGCGGCGGTGACCGCGGCGGGCGCCGACGCGGTCGTCGTCACCGCGCCCTTCTACGCCCGCACCCACCCCGCGGAGATCGCCCGCCACTTCCGGCTGGTCGCGCGGCGCAGCACGGTTCCGGTCATCGCCTACGACATCCCGGTCGCCGTGCACTCCAAGCTGCCCGCGGGACTGGTGCTGGAGCTGGCCCGGGACGGGGTGCTGGCCGGGCTGAAGGACTCCAGCGGTGACCTGGGCGGCTTCCGCGAGGTCGTGACGGGCGCACGGGGCCTGGCCGGCCGTGCGGGGTTCTCCGTGCTCACCGGTTCCGAGGTGGTCGTGGACGCGGCGCTCGCGCTGGGCGCCGACGGGGCCGTGCCCGGCCTGGCCAATGTCGACCCGCACGGCTACGTCCGTCTGTACCGGCTGTGCCGGGCCGGCGACTGGGCGGGCGCCCGCGCGGAACAGGAGCGGCTGTGCGCCCTGTTCGGCATGGTCGGTGTGGGCGATCCGGCACGGATGGGCGGCGGTTCGTCGGCGATCGGCGCGTTCAAGACGGCCCTGCACCTGCGCGGAATCATCACGTCCCCGACCACCGCCGCCCCCCAGACCCCGCTGTCCCCACCAGAAACAGAACAGGTGGGCAAATACCTGGCAGCAGCGGGCCTGCTTTAAGAACACGCAGAACTTAGAGCGCGCCCCAAAGACAAAGGGGCGCGGGGCTGCATCGATGTGCGGCTCCGCCGCGCGGGCGCGACCAGCCCCAACGCACCCGCAGCCAAAAAACCGCCTACGTCACCCGCAACCGACGAAACTCGATCCGCTCATAGGCGGAAGCCGCACCCGTCTCGTAGAGAACACCCACCGTACCGGCGTCGAGCTGGACGAGGTCGGAGTACCCGGCCTTGTCCCGGGACAGCGTCCGAGCCTTGGTGAACGTCGCCCCGCCGTCCACGCTGCGCCACACGGCCATCACCGCGCGAGCGGTAGGCACGGACGGCGCGGAGAACAGCAGCGGTGCGTGCCGGCCGTGCGGTTGCAGGACGGATGCCTCGACGACCGGGACGTCGTTCAGGGTGGGCTGGACGGCGTAGGGCCGGTCGAGGCTCTGCCCGCCGTCGCTCGAATAGCTGTCGAGGCGGTTGCCCGGGCTGCTGCCCTTCTGGTCACGGGAGCTGAAGTAGAGCCTGCCGTCGGGGAGTTGCGCGGCCGTCGACTCGTTGGAGTTGGTCTGGCCGTCGTAGGAGTCGTCGACGAAGCCCAGCCGCCAGGTGCGTCCGCCGTCGTCGCTGTAGAACGCGTGGCCGCCGTAGTACTTGGGCTCCTGGCCGGTGTCGCTGGATCCGGGCGGCGGGGCCGCGGAGTGGTTGGCGGGGACGACCAGCCGGCCCGCGTGCGGGCCGCGCGTCAGGGCCACGGCGTGGCCGGGTCCGGTGGCGTACCAGCGCCAGCCGGTCGGCTTCACATCGGCCGTGATCTCCCGCGGCGGCGAGAAGTGCCGGCCGTCGTCCACGCTGCGCTGCACGAAGACCCGGCGGCCCTGCTCCGGTGTCACCTCGCCCCGTATGATCTGCGCCTCGGTGACGGCACCGCTGTTGTACGAGGTGACCAGCACGATCGCGCCGGTGGCCGGGTCGACCACCGGGGCCGGGTTGCCGCGGGTGTCGCCGTGCCCCGCGGCGACCACCGAGAGCGGTCCCCAGGTGCAGCCGCCGTCGGTGGAGCGGCGCAGAACGACGTCAATGGCACCGCTGTCGCCCACACCGTCGTGCCGGCCCTCGGCGAAGGCGAGCACGGTACCCGCGCGGGTCCTGACGGCGGCCGGGATGCGGTAGGTGTCGTAGCCGCCGCGGCCCGACGCGTACGGCACGGAGGAGGCGCAGCCGGGCCTGGCGACGGCGCTCGGGGTGGCCGCGGCGGCGAGCACCGCGGCGGCGAGAAGAACACGGCTCAGGAGAGTCATCGGCTCTCATTATGGGCCGTCCGCCAAGCGCTCCGCTGGACATGCCGCGCTATGCCGTCGGTCGTCCGCGGCACCGTCGTGGCTGGTCGTGCCCGCGCGGCGGAGCCGCATATCAAGACAGCCCCGCGCCCCTTCGGGGCGCTGTCGAACCGCAGCGGACTCCACTGGACCCGCTCAGGGCGATGCGGGGCCGCCCGGGCCCCCGGACGGACCGGCCGCCGGTGACGCGGGCCGGGTCCGTCAGGACGGCGTGCGGGCCGCTGCCAGGAGGCGGGACACGTCGTCGGAGCAGATCGTCAGGGCCGCACCGACCGTGGCGAGGACATCACGCTCGGCAGGAGTGTACGGGCCGTCCGCCAGGGCGATGCGGGCCGCCTGGAGCAGGATGGACTCCCGGCCGCCGGGTGTGAGGTGCGGGGCGAGCGGGTCCAGGGCCTCGTGCAGCTCTATCGCCAGGCTCGCGCCGGCCGGCTGCTCGAAGACCCGGCCGGTGTCCGCGGCCAGCGCCTCGACCAGCGCGCCGAGCTGGTCCTCGGTGCAGTCGGCGAACCCGGCGGCACGGACCGTGCTGGCGGCGGCGGCCAGGGACGTACGGGCGCAGGCGCCGCCCGCGGCCAGCACCGCGAGGGCGACGGTGTGCACGGCGTCGCGGAGCATCGCGGAGAAACGCGAGGTGGTCGGGTGGTCCAGGACATCGGTGCCGTAGTGGTGACGGCAGGCCGCGCACTCGACGACGGGCCCTGTGGTGCCGCGCGGCAGGACGGGCACGCCCAGCAGGATGAAGCGGCGGCGGCCGGTGAGCCGCTGGTAGTTGCGGTCGCCCCCGCACCCGGGGCAGAAGAACTCACCGTCCCCGACGGGTGTCCACGCGGTGCGGGTGCCCATGACGCGGGCAAGCCTGGTGGCACGGCCGTCTCGTCCCCGTACTGGCAGCACGTCGCACCTCCGAAACTCTGCGGCAACATCGCCGCGTGTGCGTGATGTTAGCCACATCGGCGATGTGGAGTCAGTACCCCGTACGAGACCTTCCCGTTACCTGCGCGTCAAAGTGGCCGGTAAACGACGTGGGCCCGGCCGTCGTACACAACGGCCGGACCCGGGAAAGCGCCGGTCAGCGGCGTCAGCGGGCCGCGCGGTTCACGGCGGAGACGACGGCCTTCAGCGACGCACGCGTCGTGTTCGCGTCGATTCCGATTCCCCACAGGACCTTGTCGTCGATCGCGCACTCGATGTACGAGGCGGCCTGCGCGGAGGCGCCCTCGCTCATCGTGTGCTCCTGGTAGTCGAGCAGGCGTACGTCGACGCCGATGGAGTGCAGCGCGTCGAAGAAGGCCGAGATCGGACCGTTGCCGGAGCCGGTCAGCACGGTGTCCTCGCCGTCGACCGTGGCCTCCACGGTGAGCATGTCCACACCGTCCGTGTCGGTGGTGGACTGGCCGGTCCTGACCTGGATACGGCCCCAGGGGTTGTCCGGGTTGGGCAGGTACTCGTCGCGGAAGGTGGCCCAGATCTCACCGGGGGTGACCTCGCCGCCCTCGGTGTCCGTCTTCGCCTGGATGATCTTCGAGAACTCGATCTGCATCCGGCGCGGCAGGTCCAGCTTGTGGTCGTTCTTCAGGACGTAGGCGATGCCGCCCTTGCCGGACTGCGAGTTGACGCGGATGACGGCCTCGTAGGAGCGGCCGACGTCCTTGGGGTCGATCGGCAGGTACGGCACGGCCCACTCGATGTCGTCGACGGTGACGCCCTTGGCCTTCGCGTCGGCCGCCATGGCGTCGAAGCCCTTCTTGATGGCGTCCTGGTGGGAGCCGGAGAAGGACGTGTAGACCAGGTCGCCCACGTACGGGTGGCGCGGGTGGACCTCCATCTGGTTGCAGTACTCCCACGTGCGACGGATCTCGTCGATGTCGGAGAAGTCGATCTGCGGGTCGACGCCCTGCGAGAACAGGTTCATGCCCAGGGTGACCAGGTCGACGTTGCCGGTGCGCTCGCCCTGCCCGAACAGGCAGCCCTCGATGCGGTCGGCGCCGGCCATCAGCGCCAGCTCGGCGGCGGCGACGGCGGTGCCACGGTCGTTGTGCGGGTGCACGGACAGGCAGACGTGCTCGCGGCGGGACAGGTTGCGGTGCATCCACTCGAAGCGGTCCGCGTGCGTCGACGGGGTCGAACGCTCCACCGTGGCGGGCAGGTTGAGGATGATCTCGCGGCCCGGGCCGGGCTGCCAGACGTCCATGACCGCCTCGCAGACCTCCAGCGCGAAGTCCAGCTCGGTGTCGGTGAAGATCTCCGGGCTGTACTGGTAGCCGAACTCCGTCTCGGGGCCGAGCAGCTTCTCGGCGTACTCCACCACCAGGCGGGTGCCGTCGACGGCGATCTGCTTGATGTCGTCCTTGGAGCCGCGGAAGACGACCCGGCGGAAGACCGGGGCGGTGGCGTTGTAGAGGTGGACGGTGGCGCGCCTCGCGCCCTTCAGGGACTCCACGGTCCGCTCGATCAGGTCCTCGCGGGCCTGGGTCAGCACGGAGATCGTGACGTCGTCCGGGATCGCGCCCTCTTCCTCGATGATCGAGCGCACGAAATCGAAGTCGGTCTGGCCGGAGGCGGGGAAGCCGACCTCGATCTCCTTGTAGCCCATCTTGACCAGCTGGTCGAACATGCGGCGCTTGCGCTCGGGCGACATCGGGTCGATCAGGGCCTGGTTGCCGTCCCGCAGGTCGGTGGAGAGCCAGCGCGGGGCGACGGTGATCCGCCGGTCGGGCCAGGTCCGGTCGGGGATGTCTACCTGCTCGTACCGGCCGTACTTGTGGATCGGCATGGAACTGGGCTGCTGGCGGTTGGCCATGATGGCGTGGGCTCCTCGAAGATGTCCGGTCGTGTCCGGTGTCCGGAAGGACGGCCGACGACGCAACGCCAAGCTCCGCGGGGAGGGAGTCGGCCTCGACTACAGGCCCTCGCCGCGGCAGCTAAGGAGAAGCAGCCCGAAACGCATGATGCTCCGCAGCCTAGCCGAGCCGCGCCGGACGCGCGGGCCCGTATCAGTATGCGGGACCAGGAGAACAAACGAGACAAAAAGTGCGGCATACCACGGTGCGTGAACGAGCCGGCCGCTTGTCACGCTATTTCCCCCATCACGGTTGCCAGTAGTGACATCGCGGTCACTCAGTGCAATGGTGCGGTCATGACGACGAACGGGGGCTTCGAGCCCGTCTTCTGCACCATCGTCCCGCCGCACGTCCTCGACCGGCTCGCCCAGCACGAGGACTCCGCGCTGTCCGGCCCGGCCCGCCGGACCCTGGAGCGCGACGCCTACGAGCGCACCCACCGCCGGCTGACCACGGTCATCGGGGCGCCGGCCGTCGCCCCGCCCGCGGGCGCCGCCGCCGACCGTCCGCGGCGCACCGTCTACGACGCCGAGCACCGGCAGGACCTGCCCGGCACGAAGGTCCGCGAGGAGGGCTCCGAACCCGGCACGGACGCCACCGTCAACCGCGCCTACGCGGGTCTCGGCGCCACCTTCGAGCTGTATCTGAAGGCGTACGGCCGCGCTTCGATCGACGGCTCCGGACTGCCCCTGGACGCCACCGTGCACTTCGGCGAGGGCTACGACAACGCCTTCTGGAACGGCGAGCAGATGGTGTTCGGCGACGGGGACGGCGAGGTCTTCCTCGACTTCACCATCCCGGTGGACGTCATCGGCCACGAGTTGACCCACGGGGTCACCCAGCACACCGCGAACCTCACCTACTTCGGCCAGCCCGGCGCGCTCAACGAGTCCGTCTCCGATGTGTTCGGCTCGCTGATCAAGCAGTACACGCTGGGGCAGACCGCCGCCGAGGCCGACTGGCTGATCGGCGCCGGGCTGCTCGCGCCGCGCGTCACCGGCACGGCGCTGCGCTCGATGAAGGCCCCGGGCACGGCGTACGACGACGACGTCCTCGGCAAGGACCCGCAGCCGGCGACCATGGCCGGCTATGTGAAGACCGGCCGCGACAACGGCGGCGTGCACATCAACTCCGGTATCCCCAACCACGCGTTCTACCTGCTGGCCACCGCGCTCGGCGGGCACGCCTGGGAACGGGCCGGGCAGATCTGGTACGACGTGCTGACCGGCGGCGAACTGTCCGCCCAGGCCGGCTTCGAGGACTTCGCGAAGCTGACGGTCGCGGCGGCCCGGGCCCGCTACCGCGAGGGCGAGGAACACCGGGCCGTGGCGAAGGCGTGGCAGCAGGTCGGGGTGCGGGCGGGCTAGGTCCGTACTACACAGGGACCATGCGGATTCAGGTGAGGCGCACGGGCGGGTTCGCGGGCATCGAGCGGCACGCCGAGGTGAACACCGCGGGGCGGGCCGACGCGTCCGAGTGGCGGTCCCTGGCCGAGCGGGCGGTCGCCGCCGGCCGGGACGTGCCGTCGGCCGGCGTGCCGGACGGTTTCCACTACGAGATCACGGTGGACGGGAGGACGGTGTACGCGGCGGATCCTTGTCTGACGGAGGAGCAGCGGGTGTTGATCTCACGGGTCCTCAAAGAAGGCGCGTAAGCGCTCCGCTGGGTCAGCCGAAGAACCGGCCGTCGGTTGTCTGCGGACGGGTTGTGGCTGGGGGTGCGCGGGTGGCTCGGTCGTTGGTCGGCTGCGGGTGGGTTGTGGCTGGTCGCGCAGTTCCCCGCGCCCCTATCGGGGCGCTGTGGGCAACGTCTGTTTATTTGTTGGGCGTTGACTTTGGGGTGGTGGGTGCGGATTATCGCGGGCATGGTGGCTCGTGATCCCTTGCCTCGGTTTCCGGGTGGGTTTTTGTGGGGCGTGTCCACCTCGGCGCACCAGATCGAGGGGGCGGCCGACGTGCGCGAGCCCTCCGTGTGGGACGTGTTCACGGCTGAGCCGGGGCGGGTGAAGGACGGCTCCACCGCGGCGGTGGCCTGCGACCACTACCACCGCTACCGCGAGGACGTGGCGCTGCTGTCCGGCCTGGGCGTGGACGCGTACCGTTTCTCGGTCTCCTGGCCGCGGGTCGACTCCCCCGGCGGCCTCGACTTCTACGACCGTCTCGTGGACGAGCTGTGCGCGGCCGGCGTGCGCCCCGTCCCGACCCTCTTCCACTGGGACCTGCCCGCCCGCCTGGACTGGCTGGACCGCGACACCGCGCACCGTTTCGCCGCGTACGTGTCGGCGGTGGCCGCCCGGCTCGGCGACCGTGTGACCAAGTGGATCACTCTGAACGAGCCCGCCGAACACACCTTGCTCGGGCATGCGTTGGGCGCCCACGCCCCCGGCAGGCGTCTCCTCTTCGACGCCCTGCCGGTCGCCCACCACCAGCTCCTCGCCCACGGCCTCGCGGTACGGGCGCTGCGCGCGGCCGGCGCCGCCGACATCGGCATCGCCAACTCCCACGGCCCGACCTGGCCGGCCTCCGCCGCGCCGGAGGACACCGCGGCGGCCGACTTCTACGACGTCCTGCTGAACCGCCTGTTCGCCGACCCCCTGCTCCTCGGCCGATACCCGGACGGCATGGCCGAGTTGATGCCGGGCGACGTCGACGCCGATCTCCGGGTCATCGCCGAACCGCTCGACTGGTACGGCGTCAACTACTACGCCCCGACCCGGGTGGGCGCCCCGCAGCAGACGGAGTCCGAGTTCGGCGGGGTGCCGATCCCGGCCGAACTCCCCTTCTCGCTCAGGGAGATCGAGGGACGCCCGGTGACGGACTTCGGCTGGCCGGTCGTCCCGGAGGGCCTGACGGAGCTGCTGACCGCGTTCCGTGACCGGTACGGCGACCGGCTCCCGCCGGTGGTGATCACCGAGAACGGCTGCTCGTACGACGGCGTCGACGACCACGACCGGATCGCCTACCTGGACGGCCACATCAGGGCGCTGCACCGGGCGATCGAGGCGGGCGTGGACGTGCGCGGCTACTTCGTCTGGTCGCTGCTGGACAACTTCGAGTGGGCCGAGGGCTATGCCCGCCGCTTCGGCCTGGTCCACGTCGACCACGCGACACAGCGCCGCACCCCGAAGGCGTCGTACGGCTGGTTCCGGGACGTGCTGCGGGCCCAGAGGTGACCCGGCGCGGCTTTGGCCGTCACCCGGCCAGCCCCGACCGTACGGACGCGGCGGCCCGCTCGGGCTGGTCCCCGGCGGCGACGGCGAAGTCCCGCAGCAGTCCGCCGAGGACGTCGTCCGGGCCGTAGCGGCCCAGGATGTAACCGGCGCGGGCGAGTTGGGCGAGCCCGTGCATCTGCGCGAACAGCTGGCGTACGAGGAGATCGGCGTCCGCGTCGGCGTGGAACCGGCCGGCGCCGGCGCACCGGCGGATGGCGTCGCGCGGGAAGCGCAGCAGGGCGACGCCCATGGACCGGTCGGCCTCGCTCAGTTCGAAGCCGGCGAGCGCGGAGCCGCCGAACAGCACGGCGTACACATGGGGTTCGGCGCGGGCGAAGTCCTGGTAGGCGCGGCAGAGTCCGGCCAGTTCACGGACGGGGTCGGCGTCGGGTGTGACGGCGGGCGGTACCTCCCGCACCCGGGCGAGGAACCGGTCGACGCCCTCCTTCATGACCTCGCGCACCAGTTCCGGCATGGACCCGAAGTGGGTGTACACGGCCATGGTGGAGGCGCCGACGGCCCGGACGAG
This sequence comes from Streptomyces diversicolor, assembly GCF_057537855.1. Classification (NCBI taxonomy): domain Bacteria; kingdom Bacillati; phylum Actinomycetota; class Actinomycetes; order Kitasatosporales; family Streptomycetaceae; genus Streptomyces; species Streptomyces diversicolor. The sequence continues at coordinate 118,121 of NZ_BAAJXA010000011.1, read as the reverse complement.
CCGCCGTGCGCTGAGCGCGCCGGGCCCTTCCTCGGCGAGGACGCGGGCGGCCTCGTCGAGCAGGCGGCGGCGGAGGGTGGGGCCGCCGCGTCCTGGCGCCGCCGGATCCGGGTTCTGGGTTGACACGAGCCGAGCATAACGCTGTTATAGACATAACAGCGTTATGGACGGGGGCTCGGCGCATGCGCGGGACGGGTACACGAACGCGACCGGTACGACTGCCGGAGGCGGCGGGGGACGACACGGGAACCACGGAGGGCACGGAGCCCGCGCTGCGGCTCGCGGTGCTCGGGGACTCGGTGGCGGCGGGCGTGGGCGCGCCGAACCACCGGGAGGCGCTCACCGGCCAGACGGCGCAGGCCCTGACGGCGATGACCGGACGGGCGGTGTCCTGGCGGGTGGCGGCGAAGGCGGGCGCGACGCTCTCGGACGTGCGGCGCGGTCTGCTGCCGGGTCTGACCGATCCGACGACCCGTTGGCGCCCGCATCTGGTCCTGGTGGTGGCCGGCACCAACGACGCGCTGCGGCTGCGCCGGCCGAGCGCGTTCCGCCGGGACGCCGAGTCCCTGATCCGCGACCTACGCCTGCGGCTCGGCGAGGACGTCCCGGTGGTCTTCGCGGGCCTGCCGAGGATCGACGGCCTGGCCGCCCTGCCGCGCGGGCGGCGCCTGCCGATGTCGCTCTACGTCCGCGCGCTGGACCACGAACTGAAGACGGCGGCCACGAGGGGAGTCGCCGTCTTCCATCTTCCCTCCGGGGGCCCGCCGGACCTCCCCGGCGACTGGCTGGCCGCCGACCGGTTCCACCCGTCGCCGGCGGGCTGTCGCGCCTGGGGCCGGGTCCTCGCCTCCCGCCTGGCCACGCTCGCGGAGACGGTCTGCCCGCCGCCCACGGCAGACGCCTGAACGACGCCGCCCGCGGGCCGCGGATCAAGTACCTTGGCCACGGCATAGGCGCCACAAGTGCTGCACACGTGACGGGGGTTGCGGGATGGTGGGGCATCGGCCCGCGGACTGGCATCCGCTGGATCTTGACAAGGACCCGACACCGGGGGATCCGCAGCGGGTGCGTTCCCTGGCGAAGCAGTTGCACGACTTCGCGGACGACGTGTCCGACGCGCTGCGTCTGGTCAAGGGCATGGCGGGCGAGGACACGCTGCTTCAGTGGGCGGGCAAGTCGGCCGAGGCATTCAAGGAGCAGTTCGGGGACGTCCCGAAGGACCTGAAGAAGCTGAGGACGTCGTACGCGATGTGCGGCGACGCCCTCGCCGGTTTCTGGCCGGAGCTGGAGCGGGCGCAGGCGCTCGCGGACCGGGCCCTGGCCAGGGCGAAGGAGGCGCAGTCCGACCTGGCTTCGGCCAAGTCCCGTCTGGCGTCGGCCGATTCCTGGGTGACCCGGGCCGGCAAGGAGGCCGACAAGTACAAGGACGACCCGACCGGCCGGGGCAGTGACGGGGGTGAGCCGGACGAGGCGAAGGTCCGTGCCGCGGCCCGGGACGTGCGGAACGCCCGGTCGGCGCACGAGAAGGCGCAGTCGGACGTCACCACCGCCCAGAGCGCGCTGGACGCGGCGAAGAAGATGGCCGCGGACGCGCGGGCGATGCGCGACGAGGCGGCGCGCGAGGCGAAGTCGAGGATCGACGAGGCGTCGGACGCGGGGATCCAGAACCGGTCGTGGTGGCAGGACATCGGCCACTGGTTCGAGAACAACTGGGACACCATCGTCGCGGTCTGCAAGGTGGTCGTCGCGGTCGTCGGGATCATCGCGATGATCATCGGCGGGCCGATCCTCGGTGCGATCGTCCTGATCGCGGCCCTCGTCGTCCTCGCCGACACCCTCTACAAATACTCCCAGGGCAAGGCGTCCCTGTGGGACGTCGCCTTCGCGGCCCTGGACTGCATACCCGGCGGCAAGGGCATCACCAGCTTCGGCAAACTCGCCAAGGGCCTGAAGGGCCTGGGCAAGGGCGGCCTGAAGAGCATGGCGCTGGGGCTCAAGGGGATGGGACCGCGCCTGAAGGGCCTGGGCCGCTCGATGAAGAACCTGTTCACGTGCGGCGATCCGATCGACATGGCCACCGGCCAGATGGTCATGTCGATCACGGACGTCTCCCTGCCGGGCGTCCTGCCGCTCGTCCTGGAGCGCAGCCACCGCACGGGCGTCACGTCCGGCGGCTGGTTCGGCGCGGACTGGACGTCCACGCTGGACCAACGGCTGCTCCTTGATGACGACGGCATCCGATGCGTCGCGGCCGACGGCACCGTGCTGTACTACGCGGTCCCGGAGCCGAGCGAGCCGATGCGGCCGGTCCTCGGCCCCGACTGGCCGCTGAGCTGGGACGGTTCACCCGACGGCGGATTCACGCTGTGGCAGCCGGAGAGCGGCACGACCCTGCGGTTCCGGCAGGTTCCCGGCGGCCGGGCCGCCGAACTCCCGTTGGCCGAGGTACGGGACCGCAACGGCAATACCATCGGCGTACGCCACGCGGCGGACGGCTCCCCCTGCGAGCTGGTGCACCACGGCGGGTACCGCGTGGGTATCAGCACGGCGGACGGCCGGGTGACCGCCCTGCGTCTGCTGAGCGACCCCGACCGGCCGACGCTGCGGACGTACGAGTACGACGGGCAGGGCCGCCTCACCGCAGTCGTGGACTCCTCCTCCGTACCCCAGCGGTACGACTACGACGACCAGGGACGGATCACGGGCTGGCGCAGCAGGACCGGCGACCGGTACCGCTACGCGTACGACGAGCGGGGCCGCTGTGTCCGCACGGGCGGTGCCGACGGCGTACTCGCGTACTCCTACGCGTACGACGACGACACGCGCACGACCGTCGCCACGGACTCGCTCGGCCACTCGATCACGTACACCTTCAACGAGGACCTGCGTCCGCTGCGCGAGACCGATCCGTCGGGGCACACGACCACCCGCGACTGGGACGAGCACGGCCGCCTCGTGGCACTGACCGACCCGCTGGGTCACACCACCCGCCTCGGTCACGACGGCGACGGCAACATCACTCGGGTCACGCGCCCGGACGGAGCGGTCGTACACACCGAGTACGACGAGTTCGGCCAGGTCACCAAGGTGACACAGCCGGACGGCAGCACATGGGAGTCGGTGTACGACGACCGGGGCAACCGCGTGGCGGTCGTCGACCCGCTGGGCGCCACCACACGCTTCACCTTCGACGGCACAGGCGGTCTGACCGGCATTGTCGACCCACTGGGCGAGCGGCTGCAGACCATCGTCAACGATGCCGCGGGACTGGTGGTGCGCACCACGGACGCACTCGGAGCGACCGACCGGTTGGTCCGGGACACCTTCGGCCGTATCACCGAACTCACCGACGCCTTCGGGGCGGTCACCCGGGTCGGCTGGACCCCCGAGGGCCAGATCGCCTGGCGGCGGCTGCCGAACGGCACCACGGAGCACTGGTCGTACGACGCCGAGGGCAACCCGGTGGAGTACCGCTCCTCCGACGGCCGCCACACCCGGTACGAGAACACCCACTTCGACCTCTGCACCCTGCGGGCGGACGCGGACGGCACCCTGGAGCGGTTCGCGTACGACACCGAGCTCAGACTGCGCAGCGTCACCAACGCGGCCGGACAGACCTGGAGTTACGCCTACGACGGGGTCGGCCGGCTGATATCCGAGACCGACTTCGACGGCCGCACGCTCGGCTACCGCTACGACCCGGCGGGCCGGCTCGTCGAGCGGACCAACGGGGCCGGGGAGTCCACCCGGTTCCGCCACGACGCCGTCGGCAACGTCGTGGCCATGGAGACCGACGGCGGCACCACCACATACGCGTACGACCCGCTGGGCAGGCTCGTCGCGGCGCGCAACACCGAGGTCGAACTGCACCGGGAGTACGACGCGACGGGCCGGCTGCTCGCCGAGTCGTGGAACGGCCACGCGGTCAGCTCCGGATACGACGCGGCCGGCCGCCGCACGGCACGCAGGACGCCGAGCGGCGCGGTCACCCGGTGGGCGTACGCACGCGAGCGGCGGTCGGTCGTACAGCGGATCGGGGAGCACGACGTCACCTTCCGGTACGACATCGCCGGCCGTGAGACGGAACGGGTGCTGGGAGACGCCGCGCGTCTGACCCACGCGTGGGACACGGACCGGCTGCGGACCACACAGCGCGTGGTGACCGCGGCGGGCCGTACCGAACGGCGCGTCTTCCAGCACCGCACCGACGGCGGCCTCACCTCGGTGGCCGACTCCCGGCACGGCGAGCGGACCTTCACGCTCGACCGGTCGGGGCGGGTGACGGCCGTACGGGGGGCGGCGGGCTGGGAGGAGACCTACCGGTACGACGTCCTGGGGAACCTCACCGACTTCGCCACCTCGGCGCCGGTCGGCGACGAGGACGCCGGGCCCGGCGAACGCGGCTACTCGGGCACCCTCATCGAACGGGCCGGCCGCACCCGCTACCGCCACGACGGCCAGGGACGCGTCGTACGGAAGATCACCAAGCTGCTGTCCGGCGGCCGGCGGGAATGGCGTTTCACCTGGAACGCCGAGGACCAGCTGACGGACGTCCTGACCCCGGACGGCCGTCACTGGCACTACGTCTACGACCCGGTCGGCAGGCGGGTGGCGAAGCAACTGCGCGCGGACGACGGGTCCGTCGCCGAGGAGGTGCGGTTCTTCTGGGACGAGGACGACCTCGCCGAACAGTCGGACGGAACCGTCAGCACGGTGTGGGACTGGGCGGAGGGGCCGGCCCCCGTCGCGCAGCGCGTCCGCATGTCCCACGGGGTCGGGCCCGGCACACCGCAGGACGAGATCGACGAGCGGTTCTACGCCATCGTCACCGACCTTCTGGGCACGCCGACGGAGCTGCTGGACGCGCGGGGCGATGTCGTCTGGGCCGGGTCGTCCACGATCTGGGGCGTCCCCGTCGCCGACCCGGACGTCGTCTCCCGCGTCGACTGTCCGCTGCGGTTCCCCGGCCAGTACCTCGACCCGGAGACGGGCCTCCACTACAACCACCACCGGTACTACGAGCCGGGCACCGCGCGCTACCTCAGCCCCGACCCCCTGGGCCGCACCCCGTCCCCCAACCACCACGCCTATGTGAAGAACCCCCTCCAGTGGAAAGACCCACTGGGCCTGAAGGCACCGTGCGTCGTGGATCTCTACCACGGGACGCTGGGCCAGCACGCCGACAGCATCCTGGCGAAGGGCGTCGACACCACCGTGTCGACCCGCAAGATGGACTTCGGCCGGGGCGGGTTCTATGTCACCAACGACCCGCAGCAGGCCCTGAAATGGGCGAAGAAGCTGGCGAACGACTCGGGCGGCGTACCCGCGGTCATCCACTTCAAGGTCCCCAAGGCCGAACTGGACGGGCTGCGCAGCAAGATATTCAACGGGCCCGGGGACGACGTGGCAGAGTTCATCCGGCACCATCGAAACGGCGGTGCCATGCACAACTACGAGCTGGTCGAGGGGCCCATGCTGCGCAACCTCAGGGGCTTCCTGCGCCAAGGCGAGCCGCCGGTGCTGAACGGGCACCAGATCGCGCTCTTCGGGGACCGCGCGGGCCAGCTGTTCACCAACTCAATTCATCGACGAGTAGGACCACCCACAGCATGACCGCAGAATTCGTCATGGACCTCGATGACGGTATGACCGAGTACTTCCGGGAGATCGCGGCCGAGATGGTGTCGCGCTTCGGTATCTCTCGCGCGGAGGCCGTCGCCCGGATCAACGAGCGATACCACGATGCGGAGATCTCCGCCTACCCCGATCTCATGTGCCATGAGTTCCCGGAATTCTGGTCCTACGGCCTGTACTACTACCCGGACCCCTCCGGCCGCCTCCCCACGGGCGACGAGGACGACGACGCGAACTTCGACTTCACCCGCCTCACCATCCGCCCCGCACCCCCGAAGAACTCACCGTTCTGGACACTTGAGGAATGAACCGAGCCCCGCGACGGACTCTTGAGCCGGGTCGCGGCGCATGGGGCAGGAATTGACGTGATCGTACTCCCCGAACTACTCAGCGAGCTGCTGGATCAGGTCGACCGGAATCGTGCGGCACATCTGGCGCTGGACTTCGCGCAGCATGTTCTCGACACCCTCCAGGAGCGGATCGAGGGGCCCGTACGGGACGCGTGCCGTGAGTACTTCGCGGCCGCCCACGAAGCGATCGATCTCGGCGTGGCCGGCCCTCGGTTGCTCAAGGCCCACGAACGGCTCTACAAGACCGCCGAGCGATGGGAGGGCAACCGGCACCTTCTGGCCTTGGGAGCCGGACTGGCGATGCAGGCCGTGCGGGTCGGCTGTCAGCGAATGATGGAGGAGGCCCGTGCTCACATGCTGCGCAGCTCCTTGATCACCGTTCAGGACATCGCACGCGAGAGCCAGACGGAGATCGGCCGCTGGTACGCCGAGCAGATCCCGGACGAGGGCGAGAACCGGCGGCAGGCCGCACGCGAGGCCCGCTGGGAGGAGACCCGATGGCAGGTCCAGCACGCCATCGCCACCGAACCCGCCCCGCACAGGGCCAGGACGGAGCGGCCGAGTCGATGACGGGCAGCCACGGACACGAGTAGGGCCTCCCACAGCATGACCGGAGAATTCGTTATGGACCTCGATGACGGCATGGTCGAGTACTTCCGCGACATGGCGGATGTGCTCGTGGAGAGATGCGGCATCTCTCGCGCGGAGGCCGTGGCCAGGCTCAATGAACGTTATGCGGGCAAAGAAATGAGCCCCCTTGAGCAGGGCCTCATGGGACATGAGTTCCCCGAATTCTGGGCCTACGGGGTGTACTACTACCCGGACGAAAAGGGCCGCCTTCCCGTCGGCGACGCAGTCGCGGACGCCGACATCGACTTCGCCCGCCTCCGGGTCCGCCCCGCACCACCGAAGGACTCGCCCTTCTGGACGCTTGAGGAGTGAGCCCGGTCCTCGGGTGGGGCCTCTTGGTCAGAAGCCTAGTTTGCGGAGTTGTTTTGGGTCGCGTTGCCAGTCCTTCGCCACCTTTACATGCAGGTCCAAGAACACCGGCGTGCCCAGCAGCGCCTCGATCTGCTTGCGGGACTTGATGCCGACGTCCTTCAGGCGCTTGCCCTTGGGGCCGATGACGATGCCCTTCTGGCTGGAGCGTTCGATGTAGAGGTTGGCGTGGATGTCCAGCAGCGGCCGGTCCGCGGGCCGGTCCTCGCGCGGCAGCATCTCCTCGACGACCACGGCGATGGAGTGCGGCAACTCGTCCCGTACCCCCTCCAGCGCGGCCTCGCGGATCAGCTCGGCCACCATGACCTGCTCGGGCTCGTCCGTGAGGTCGCCCTCGGGATACAGCGCGGGCCCCTCGGGCAGCATCGGGATCAGCAGATCGGCGAGGAGTTCCACCTGCCTGTCGCCGACCGCCGACACCGGGACGATCTCCGCCCACTCGATGCCCAGCTCCTTGCCCAGCGCGTCGACGGCGATCAGCTGCTCGGCGAGTGCCTTGGAGTCCACCAGGTCGGTCTTGGTGACGACGGCGACCTTCGGCGTCTTCTTGATCCCGGCCAGCTCCTTCGCGATGAAGCGGTCGCCGGGGCCGATCCTCTGGTCCGCGGGCAGGCAGAAGCCGATCACGTCCACCTCGGCCCACGTGGTGCGCACCACATCGTTCAGCCGCTCCCCCAGCAGGGTGCGCGGCTTGTGCAGGCCGGGGGTGTCGACCAGGATCAGCTGGGCCTCGGGGCGGTGCACGATGCCCCGTACCGTGTGCCGGGTGGTCTGCGGCCGGTTCGAGGTGATCGCCACCTTCTGCCCGACCAGCGCGTTCGTGAGGGTGGACTTGCCCGCGTTGGGGCGGCCCACGAAGCAGGCGAAGCCGGCACGGTGTACGGCCTCGGCCGACTGCTCGGATGACTGGGTACGAACGCTCATGCCGCCCATTGTCCCTGATCCCGAACCCGGCCCGTACCGCCCGCGGCGGGCACCGGCACCTGCCCACGTAACGGTGGGTCACCGAACCGTCACCCCGCACGGGCAGGCGCGGGCGCGGGCCGGCGGTGTGCGCGGGTCCGTGCCCGGATCAGCAGGGTCACGCCGGTGGCGGCCGCGGCGGCAGCCAGCGTCAGCACCAGCCAGGGAAGCGCCAGGAACGGGGCGCTCGCCGACTGCCGTGTACCGGTGGCGTGTGCCGTCAACGTGACCTTGCCCCAGTCGAGTTGGGGCGCGTCGCGCCACGGCGCGGTGAGCCGGACGCGCTGCCCGGGCAGCAGTTCCGCGGGGAGCCCGGTCAGGTGGCGGCTCAGCAGCGTACGGCCGAACAGCCCCCGTATCCCGAGTTCCACCCGCGGATCAAGGGTGACGTTGCCGGTGTTGTGCAGGGTGTAGGAGATGACCGCGGTGCTGTCGCCGAGGCCGGGAACGAGCGGCTGGTGATGGCTGATACGGACCCGCTCGACAGCCAGCGCGGGCAGCGCGGGCCCGCTCACCCGCAGATAGACCCGGGCGCCGACGGCCCGGCGCACGCCGAGCGCAACCGAACCGACGCCGGGCTCGATCCGCTCGTCGATCGCCACGAGCGCGCCGGGGTGGTCGCCCGGTTCGGCGTCGGCAGGCACCCGCAGGGTGAAGGGCACCGTGACGGTGCCGTGACCGGGAACGGTGATCCGGGACCTCGCGGGCCGCGCCCACGCGCCGATCCCCCGCATCCGCTCGCCGGGCGACCGCACGGCGAAGCCGCCGTCCCGTGCGGTGTTGTAGGCGTCGGCCGCGTACAGCCGGAAGGTGCGGGGCTCGGCGGTCTTGTTGGCGACGACCACCTTGTCCGCGATGTGCTGACCGGGGTCGGCGGAGAGAAGGAAGTACGGCCGTGCGGCGACACGCGAGGAGACGGGGTGGACGGACCAGCTGCCGTTGTCGGCGGCCCGCGCGGGCGTGACCGCGAGGCCGAGGAGCAGCCAGCACAGGCTCAGCAGGAGGGCGTACGGCTTGCGCATGGGTGCGGACCCCCACGGGCGTAGGTCGTGGCGGTCGGGCGGGTGCGGCCCCCGTGCGGGCGGGCGCCCGGCCGCCGGAGTCGGGCACGGTCAGGTGAGGGTGAGCGTGAGCACGCCGGAGTAGCCGCCCGGAGGCGTGAACGCCGGCACGTCCAGGGACAGCCCGGCGTCGACGGTGAACTCACCGCCGGTCAGCGTGCCGTCCGGGGCCTGGGCCAGCGTGGCCCCGGAAGCGCCCACCGGGCCCGCCGAACCGGCCCCGCAGGTGCTCGGGCTGCCCGGCTTCGTCGCGCAGGCGGGACGCCAGCTCAGCTTCCCCGCGTCGATCCGGCCGCCGGGGCCGGTGAAGTCGGTGACCTTGCCGGTCAGGGACCAGCCGGCGGGTCCGCCGCGGAAGTCCTTGACGGTCACCGTCCGCAGCTCGCCCGTGGCGGCGCCGCCCCGGCCGAACTCGACCGCCGACAGCGCGACGGAGTCCCCGGCCTGGGACATGGACAGGGTGCCCGCCTTGACGGTGGTGGTCAGCTTCTGGCTGCCGTCGGGGACGGGCGTGGTGTCGTCGACGACGTAGGCCGCGGGTCCGGCACCCAGGTCGGCGTTCCACGCGTCGCCCTCGTAGGCCACGATCCCGGTGGTGGCCGGGTCGTTGACGACGAGGGAACCGCTGAAGGAACCCCGGGCGTCGGCGGTCGCGGTCGCCGTGTCCGCGGTCTGTGCGGCCCCGGACCGCCCGGCCAGGGTGACGCGCGCGCCCGGTGTGAAGTCGCTGCCGCTCACGGTGACCCGGTCACCCGGCTTGCCCGATGCCGAACTCAGGGAGATGGCACGGGAGTTGGTGGGGGTGCCGGTGGTCGCCGTGATGGTCTGGGACACCGGGGCGGGCGGGTTGGTGACCGTGCAGGGGGTGTCCAGTTCGAGGATGTAGCTGGTGTGGATGTTGTAGTCGCCGGGTGCGAGGGTGATCGCACCGGGCGTGGTGACGGTGAACGTCCCGGTCATGGAGAACGACGGGAAGGCGCCCCTCCCCGGCACCGGCGGGTTCTTCTTCGGCCCCGCCACCGTGATGCTGCCGCTCTGCGCGCCGCCGAGGGTGACCTTCCCGGTCGGGGTCATGATGTCGGCCGGCAGCGCGAGGTCGGTGGGGTTGCCCGCGGCGGCCGTGACCACCGTGTAGGTCACGGTGACGGTGTCGCCGACCTTGGGGCTTGCGTCGTCCACCGAGATGTTCGCGGTGGTGGTGCCGTCGATGGGCGGCAGGCCCGCGATCGCGGGCGGGATGCAGTGGGTGGCGAAGTCCACGTCGCTGCCCGTGGCGCCGGCCGGGCAGGCCAGGGCGCCGCCCGCGGTGACCGCGAGCGCGGTCGCGCCGAGCAGGGCCGCCCAGCGCCACCGGGTGGATCTTCGGAGTGTCGAACCCATGGGCCCCCTCCTGAGGGTTGCGGGCGCAGCGGCTCGGCTGCGCCGACAGGGGGCCATTGATGTGGAGGCCGCGTGAGAAGTCAATGGAGATGCGGCAGGAAAACTGACGGAGCATCAGCTTCCCTGCCGCGGCCGTGCGTCGGACCGGCTCCCGGTCAGTTGAACACGAACGGGCCCGGCGACTGGTTGCCGGTCGCCGTACAGGTGATGGTGATGCCGAAGATCGTCATCTGCAGTGAGCCGCCGTGCGCCTCCAGGCTGTCGCCGGAGGCCACGGTGCCGTTGAGCGGGCCGACGGTGACCGGGTCACCGGCGGCCATGGCGGGGTTCTTCTTACCGCTGAAGACGGTGCTGCCGCCGCCCGCCTTGACCATCGTGAGCTTGGAGGTGATCGAGTCCGCCGACAGCGCCAGCGGTGCGGTGACCGCGGTGGACTTGAGGGTCAAGGTGGCCGAGGTGCCGTTCTGGGTGGCGGTGAGCGTGGCCGCGCCGCCGCCGAAGATCCCGCAGTCGGCGGTGATCGTCGCCGTCTGCGGGGTGACGGCCAGGGCTGCGGGCGCGAAGGCCAGCCCGGTGACCGCGAGGGCCCCGACCGCCAGTGCCGCACCGGTTGCTGTTCGCTTGCCTCTCATGGGAATCCGGCTCCCTTCCCGATGTGTGGGAATGCCATGTGGGGATGGACGGGAGGTACGCCCCGACGGACACCCCCGGACCAGGTGGGTGCGGACACCCTGCCGGGGGCTGAAACTGACGGTCCGTCGGAACTCGCGCTTCCATTGACACGCAAGGCCCAGACCCCGACAAGGCAAATTTCCAGCCGATTCCCAGGCCACAAGCACCTACCGGACAAACCGCGCCCCGCAAGGGGCGCGGGGAACTGCGCGACCAGCCACAACGCACCCGCAGTGAACGACGGCGCGCCGCGGGGGTTCAGTCGGCGGACAGGGTCAGTCGGAGTTCACCGTCGGCGCCAGCCACCAGCACCGGCGTGCCCGCGCCACCGAGATCCCGTACGGCGGCCAAGTCCTCCGCGGCCACACCCTCCGCGTCGGTCACCACAGCCGCCGCCTCAAGGGACTTCGCCCCGGACGCCACCGCCATCGCCACGGCCGTCCGCAGCGCGCTGAGCCGCAGGGAGTCGAGTGCGACGGTCCCGGCGACATAGGTGCGCCCGGTCTCGTCCCGTACCGCCGCGCCCTCGGGCACGCCGTTGCGGGCCCGTGCGGAACGGGCCAGGGTGACGATCTTGCGGTCCTCGGGGTCGAGCCCGTTGCTGTCGGTCATGCCCCCGAGCATACGAAGCCCCGCGCACCCGGCCGCCCCCGGGCGGCGAACGGCGTCAGGGGCGGTCCAGGCGGAGCCGTTCGGCGCGCGGCAGTCCCGCGACGACCAGGTCGTACGAGTCCTCGATCAGCTCGTGGACCAGACGGTCCGGGAGTTCCCCGTCGACCGTGACGGTGTTCCAGTGCCGCTTGTTCATGTGCCAGCCCGGGACGATCAGGCCCGGATGCTCGCCGCGCAGCCGCACCGCGTCCTCCGGATCGCACTTGAGGTTCACCGTCAGCGGCGTGGCACCCAGGTTGGTCAGCGCGAACAGCTTGCCCAGCACCTTGAAGACGGAGGTCTCGGGGTTGAACGGGAAGTCCTCCACGCTCGCGTTGAAGGACAGGCAGACGTCACGCAGCTCCTGCGGCGTCACTCGGCATCCTTCTCGACGGGCGCCCCGACCGCGGCGACCGGCTCCACCAGCACCGTCACGATCTTGTTCCGGCGTCCGGCCGCGGCCTCCGCCGTCAGCCGCAGCTCCCGGCCGTCCGGCAGCTCCACGACCGATGTGGCACCCGCGATCGGCACCCGGCCCAGCGCCTTGGCGAGCAGCCCGCCGACGGTCTCCACGTCCTCGTCGTCGTACTCCTCAAGCCCGTACAGCTCGCCGAGGTCGGTGATGTCGAGGCGGGCGGTGACCCGGTAGCGGTCGTCGCCCAGCTCCTCCACGGGCGGCAGCTCACGGTCGTACTCGTCGGTGATCTCCCCGACGATCTCCTCCAGGATGTCCTCGATGGTGACGATGCCGGCCGTGCCGCCGTACTCGTCGATGACGACCGCGACGTGGTTGCGTTCCTTCTGCATCTCGCGCAGCAGGTCCCCCGCGTTCTTCGTGTCGGGCACGAACACGGCGGGCCGCATGGCCGTCGACACCACGTCGTTCTCCGCGTCACGGCTGATGTGCGTCTTGCGGACCAGGTCCTTCAGATACACGATCCCGACGATGTCGTCCTCGCTCTCCCCGGTGACCGGGATACGCGAGAAACCGGACCTGAGGGCCAGGGTCAGGGCCTGGCGGATCGTCTTGTAGCGCTCGATGACGATCAGGTCGGTCCGCGGGACCATGACCTCCCGCACCAGGGTGTCGCCCAGTTCGAAGACCGAGTGCACCATGCGGCGCTCCTCGTCCTCGATGAGCGATTCCTGCTCGGCCAGGTCGACCAGCGCGCGCAGCTCCGCCTCGGAGGCGAACGGGCCGCGGCGGAAGCCCTTGCCCGGGGTGAGGGCGTTGCCGATGAGGATGAGCAGCGACGGGATCGGGCCCATCACCCGGGCCAGCGGCACCAGCACATACGCCGCCGCGGTGGCCGTGTTGAGGGGGTGCTGCCGGCCGATGGTGCGCGGCGAGACGCCGACGGCGACGTACGACACGAGGACCATGACGGCCATCGCGATGAGCAGCGCCTCGGCGGTGGAGCCGGGGAACTCCTCCAGGCAGGCGTAGGTGACCAGCGCCGCCGCCGCCATCTCGCAGGCGACGCGGACCAGCAGCGCGACGTTGAGGTAGCGGGTGGGGTCGGCGGCGACCTGGGCCAGCTTGGCGCTGCCGCGGCGGCCGGACTTCACCGCCTCCTCGGCGCGGAAGCTGGAGACGCGCGCGAGACCCGCCTCCGCGCAGGCGGCGAGCCAGGCGACGACGATCAGCGCGATCGCGCCGAGAACGATCTGCGGACTCATGCGGACCCGCTTACGAGACCGTGGGCGCCGGGGACGGGCCGGCCAGGCCCTTCTCCGCGCGCCAGCCGTCCACGATGGCCGCCTGCAGGCCGAACATCTCGGCCCGCTCGTCGGCCTCCTCGTGGTCGTAGCCGAGCAGGTGCAGCACCCCGTGGACGGTGAGCAACTGAAGCTCCTCGTCCATGGAGTGCTGCGTCGGGGCCTCGGCCCCCTGCTTCGCGGCGACCTCCGGGCACAGCACGATGTCGCCGAGGAGTCCCTGCGGGGGCTCGTCGTCGTCCTTGGCGGGCGGCCGCAGCTCGTCCATCGGGAAGGACATGACATCGGTCGGGCCCGTGAGGTCCATCCACTGGATGTGCAGCTGCTCCATGGCGTCGGCGTCCACGACGATCACCGAGAGCTCGGAGAGCGGGTGGATGCGCATCCGCGCGAGCGCGTAGCGGGCGATGTCGAGGATCGCCTGCTCGTCTACCTCGGTGCCGGATTCGTTGTTGACGTCGATCGACATGCTCGTGCTGGTCTACTTCCCCTTGTGCGCGTGGCCGGCCTTGCCGCGGGCGCCCTTGTGGGTGCCGTTCTCGGTGCCGTGCCTGCTGTCGTACTTCTCGTACGCGTCGACGATACGGCCCACCAGCTTGTGCCGTACCACATCGCGGGAGGACAGCCGGGAGAAGTGGACGTCCTCCACGCCGTCCAGGATGTCCTGCACCTGGCGCAGACCGGACTTGGTGCCGTCCGGCAGGTCGACCTGGGTCACATCGCCCGTGATCACGATCTTCGAATCGAAGCCGAGCCGGGTGAGGAACATCTTCATCTGCTCGGGGCTGGTGTTCTGCGCCTCGTCCAGGATGATGAAGGCGTCGTTGAGAGTCCTTCCACGCATGTAGGCCAGCGGGGCGACCTCGATGGTGCCGGCCGCCATCAGGCGGGGGATCGAGTCCGGGTCGATCATGTCGTGCAGGGCGTCGTAGAGCGGGCGCAGGTAGGGGTCGATCTTCTCGTAGAGCGTGCCCGGCAGGAAGCCGAGGCGTTCGCCTGCCTCGACCGCGGGGCGGGTCAGGATGATGCGGTTGACCTGCTTGGACTGCAGGGCCTGCACCGCCTTGGCCATGGCGAGGTAGGTCTTGCCGGTGCCGGCGGGGCCGATGCCGAAGACGATCGTGTGCTTGTCGATCGCGTCGACGTAGCGCTTCTGGTTGAGCGTCTTGGGGCGGATCGTGCGGCCGCGCGAGGACAGGATGTTCTGCGTCAGCACCTGGGCCGGGGTCTCCTGGCCGTCGCTCTCCCCGTTCTCGCTCGCCTTGAGCATGGCGATCGAGCGTTCCACTGCGTCCTCCGTCATCGGCTGCCCGGTGCGGAGCACCAGCATCATCTCGTCGAACACGCGCTGGATGAGGGCGACTTCACCGGGGTCGCCGACCGCGCTGATCTCATTGCCCCGGACGTGGATGTCGGCCGCCGGGAAGGCCGTCTCGATCACGCGCAGGAGGGAGTCGCCGGAACCCAGCACGGTGACCATCGGGTGCTGGGCGGGGACCGTGAACTGTGCTCTCGCCTGCTCCTGCGCGGGGGTGTGAGCTGTGGGTGTCTGAGTCATGGGCCGGCGCTTAAGGCCTGCGGTTCCTCCTCTTCACGGCCGCGTAGCTGAGGGCGGCCTCGCGCTTCCAAGAGTACGACGGTGCACCGACAACACCGTAGGGCTTTTCGCCCACGCACCACATGCCTGCCGCCCGAACCCACCCCGCCCCGGCTCCCCCGAACCGCCCTCGCCCCGCGGCCCCAGGACGCCCACCGGTCTACTCCGAACGGGTGAGCGACTCGGTTCCCCCGCGACGACCGGACCCGGGGAAGGGTCCCGGGACAGGGCGGGTCCGGGTCGGTCCGCGCGGGACGGACTCGGCGAGAGTCGACGCAAGGACGTCGGCCGGGCTCGGGAGAGCCTGGGCACAGGACGGAGGCCGACCCGGTTCGGGAGCCCTGACACAGGGCGCCGACGGGCCCGGGGAGAGACCGGGCACAAGGCGCAGGCCGGGCTCGGGACAGCCCGGAACGGCTTCGCCTGCGACAGCCCAGGGGCGGGCCGCCGCCCCCAGTGGACCGGACCGGTGCGGAAGCCTCCCGGACGGGCCCACAGGCCGGGACAGGAACGGTCTCGCGGTTCCTCGGGGCGAGGCCATGGCCCGCGATCCAGCCGCCTCGACGCTGTGCGGGCGGGCAGGGCGGCGCTTGGCGCCGGGGTGGGCTGGCCCCGGTCCGAGACCCGTCGGCGCCGTCACCGCGCTGTGCGCGGCCGACGTGCTCGCCCGCCGCTGCCCGTCGTGGGCTGGGACTGCCGCCTCACGGCGGTGCGGCGGCGGCTCTCGCCCGGTTCTCCTCGGTGTCCCGGGGCCGTGGGCGGTTCTCGGGCGCCGAGCTGTTGTCGGCCGGCCCCCGGTAGACCGGGTGCGGCGGGGGTCAGGTCGAGCGGCGGAAGCCGATGGTGGGGACCGCTCGGCGGCGGGGCCACGACCGTGCGGGTTCCTCCGGTACCAGGCGCTCCAGGAACGCGTACCGGCGCAGCGCCGTCGGGTCCTGGCCGTCGACCGACTGCACCCTGCGCCACCACGATCCGATCTCCGACCAGCCGGGCGCCGACAGGGACCCGCCGAACTCCTGGACGGACAGCGCCGCGGTGAGCCCAGCGAAGGCCAGCCGGTCGGCCAGCGGCCAGCCCGCCAGGGTGCCGGTGACGAAGCCCGCCACGAAGACATCGCCGGCACCCGTCGGATCAAGGGCCTCCACGGCGATCGCGGGAACCTCCGCGGTCTCCTCGGTCCGCCGGTCCACCGCGTACGCGCCCTCCGCACCGAGCGTGACCACGGCGAGCGGTACGTGTTCGGTCAGCGCGTGCGCCGCCGACCGGGGGCAGCGGGCGCCGGTGTAGCGCATCGCCTCCTCGGCGTTCGGCAGGAACGCCTCGCAGTGCTCCAGATCGGTCAGCCCGGACAGGTCCCAGGCGCCCGTGTCGTCCCAGCCGACGTCCGCGAAGACGCGGGTGCCCTCGCGGGCGGCCTGGGCGATCCAGGGGGCGGGCGCGCCCGGCGTCAGCGACGCGACCGCGGCACGCGCGCGTGGCGGGCAGTCCGGTGCGGGTTCCTCGGGCGGCGGTTCGTGCCCGTGGGAGACCATCGTGCGCTCGTCGTCGTACGCCATCGAGACGGTCACCGGGGAGTGCCAGCCGGGTACGGTGCGCGACGCGGACAGATCGATGCCCTCGCCCTGGGCGAGGGCGTCCCAGCAGTACTCGCCGTAGTGGTCGTCGCCGAACGCCGCGGCGAGGGAGGTGCGCAGGCCGAGCCGGGCCAGGGCCGTGGCCATGTTGGCGACCCCGCCGGGGCTCGATCCCATGCCGCGCGCCCAGGACTCCGTTCCGCGCACGGGGGCCGCGTCGAGGCCGGTGAAGATGATGTCCAGGAAGACGGTGCCCGTCAGGTAGACGTCCCAGGGTGGGTCGCCGGGGGCGCGCAGGACGGCCAGCGGGTCGACGTTGACCTGGCCGTGCTGGGGCTGGGTGAGGTGCTCCGGTTCCTCTCCGGCAATCGTGTGAGACGCGGTCACGGTGCGCTCCCTGACGTGGTGCGGATCAGGCCAGTGTGCCTTGCGCTCCGCTGGGGTGGGGGGTGGCACGCTGCTCAGCCCCGTGTCGGCGTGCGGGCCATGCCCGGTGCGGGGTCCGTTGAGTGCGGGTGCGTTGTGGCTGATCGCGCAGTTCCCCGCGCCCCCTGCGGGCGCGCTGACCTGCCCCGTGTCGACAGGCGGACCGTGCCTGGAGCGGGGTGGCCGGCCTGGTTCGTTGGGTGCGGGTGCGTTGTGGTTGAGCGCGCCGTTCCCCGCGCCCCCTACGGGGCGCGCTGCCCTGCCCCGTGTTGGCAGGTGGGGTGTTACCAGCGGGGGGTGGTGGGGGTGGTCCACTGGGGGTGGGCGGCTCGCATCGCGGCCGCGTCGTCGCGATCCCTGAGCGTGCCGTCGTCGGCGGCCCAGCGGCGGTGCAGGAACTCCAGGCGGTCCCGGTCGAGTGCGATGCCGAGGCCGGGCGCGTCCGAGACGGCGACCTTGCCGCCGGTGAAGGTGAGGCGTTCGGTGAGGACGTCCTCCGACTGCCAGGGGTAGTGGGAGTCGCAGGCGTGGTGGAGGCCCGGGACGGTGGCCGCCACGTGGGTCATGGCGGCCAGGCTGATCCCCAGGTGGGTGTTGGAGTGCATGGAGACGCCGACACCGAAGGCGCGGCAGACGGCGGCCAGTTGCTGGGTGTTGCGCAGCCCGCCCCAGTAGTGGTGGTCGGAGAGCACCACCTGGACGGCGCCCGTGGTGAAGGCTTCCTGGATCTCGGCGAACGTCGTCACGCACATGTTGGTGGCCAGCGGGACGGGGGTGCCCGCGGCGACCTCGGCCATCGCGGGCGTGCCGAGGGTGGGGTCCTCCAGGTATTCGAGGACGTCGGCGAGTTCCTTCGCCACCTTCAGCGAGGTCGCCACGGACCAGGCGCCGTTGGGGTCGAGCCGCAGCGGGTGCCCGGGGAAGGCCCGGGCCAGCGCGCGGACGGCGGCCGTCTCCTCGTCGGGCGGGAAGACGCCGCCCTTGAGCTTGAAGGAGGTGAAGCCGTACCGCTCCTTGAACAGGCGTGCCTGTGCGACGATCCCGGCCGGGTCGAGGGCGGCACCCCAGTCGTCCCGTTCGCAGGCCACACCCTCGGGATGGCCGGCCCACTTGTAGAAGAGGTACGCGCTGTACTCGACGGCGTCGCGCACCTTGCCGCCGAGCAGCGCGTGCACGGGCAGGCCGAGCGCCTTGCCGAGGGCGTCGAGGCAGGCGACCTCGAACCCGGAGACGATGGACAGCCGCAGCTTGTCGGCGCTCTGCACGCCGCGCAGCCCGCCGACGTCGACGGCGTGGCTGACCCGGGACGAGTCCACGGCGATCTCGTCGGCGACCGTGAACAGGCCGTTGAGGTCGGACACCTGACGTCCTGTCAGCCGCTCGGCGAACGGCCGGGCCAGCTCCAGGTACTTGGTGTCCCCGTACGTCTCGCCGATGCCCGTGACGCCGTCCGCGGTCAGCACCTCGATGATCAGACGGGGCGTGTAGGGCTGGTGCACGCCCTGCGTGTTCAGCAGCGGCGGGTCGGCGACCAGGATCGGGGTCAGCCGTACGTCGGTGATGGTCAGGTCACGGGTCACAGGGCGGCACCCTCATCCATATATGAAGACAGAGGTTATGGAGGTGAACCACAGGCGTCAACGGTCCCGAGAGGATGCTGGATCGTGGCCGTCACGCTGCCGCCCCCAGCCCCACCCAGACCCCGCTGTGGAAAACCGCTACGCGAAGGTGTACGCGTCCACCTCCGCCAAGTACCTCGCGCGGCGCTCCTCGTCGTCCTCCAGGAACGACGCCAGGAAGGAGTTGCGGGCCAGCTCGCGCAGCCGGTCCTCGGTCAGGTCAAGCGCCTCACGCACCGCGTCGAAGGTGTCGCCGACGTAGCCGCCGAAGTAGGCCGGATCGTCGGAGTTGAGCGTGCACATCAGCCCGGCGTCCAGCATCGCGGGCAGCGGGTGCTCCGTCAGGGTGTGCACCGCGCGCAGCCGCACGTTGGACAGCGGGCACACGGTCAGCGGGACGCGTTCCCGCACCAGCCGTTCGACCAGCGCCGGGTCCTCCAGGCAGCGCAGCCCGTGGTCGACGCGCTCGGCACCGAGCACGTCCAGCGCCTCGGCGATGTACTCCGGCGGCCCCTCCTCGCCGGCGTGCGCCACCCGCCGCAGCCCGAGCGCCGCGGCGGCCTCGTACACCTCGCGGAACTTCACCGGCGGATGCCCGGCCTCGGCCGAGTCCAGGCCGACACCGGTGATCCGGTCGAGGTGCGGCCGGGCCGCCTCCAGGGTGCGCAGCGCCGACTCGGCGGACTCGTCCCGCAGGAAGCACATGATCAGCCGGGTGGAGACGCCGTGGTTCTGCTCGCTGCTGCCGAGCGCACGCCACAGCCCCTCGACGACCGTGTCCATCGCCACTCCCCGGGCGAGGTGTGCCTGCGGGTCGAAGAAGACCTCCGCGTGCCGCACGCCCTGGGCTGCGGCGCGGGCCAGATAGGCGTCGGCGAGGTCCGCGAAGTCACGCTCGGTGCGCAGCACGGCCATGAGTTCGTAGTACAGGTCGAGGAAGGACCGCAGGTCCTCGAACCGGTACGCCGTACGCAGTTCCTCGGTGTCCGCGTACGGGAGTTGCACGCCGTTGCGCTCGGCCAGCCGGAACGCCAGCTCGGGCTCCAGGGTGCCTTCGATATGGAGGTGCAGTTCGGCTTTGGGGATGGGCATCAAAGCATCGTACGGCCGTTTCACCTGCGCTTCGGAAACGGCACCCTCAGCAGGTCGTGCGCCACCGTCAGCTCGCCCTCGAAGCCCGCGGCCCGCGCCTGCCGCTCGAACTCCTCCGAGCCCGGGTAGCGCTGGCTGAAGTGGGTGAGCACCAGGTGCCGCACGCCGGCGTCCCGCGCCGCGCGGGCGGCCTGACCTGCGGTCAGATGGCCGTACTCCGTGGCCAGTTCGGTGTCCTCGTCAAGGAACGTGGACTCGATGACGAGCAGATCGCAGCCCTCGGCGAGCGCGTGCACCCCCTCGCACAGCCGGGTGTCCATGACGAACCCGAAGCGCTGCCCGCGGCGCGCCTCGCTGACCTCGTCGAGCGACACACCCCGCAGGACGCCCTCGCGCTGCAACCGCCCGATGTCCGGCCCGGCGATGCCGTGCGCGGCCAGCCGTTCCGGCAGCATGCGGCGCCCGTCGGGCTCGATCAGACGGTAGCCGTACGACTCCACCGGGTGCGACAGCCCGCGCGCCTCCAGGGTGTAGGCGGGGGTCACCGCGAGGGTGCCGTCGCGGTCCACCGGCGCCTCGGTGAGCGCGACGGTCTCGCGGTAGGCGGTGGCGTACCGCAGCCGGTCGAAGAAGCGCTGTCCGGAGCGCGGGTAGTGGGCGGTGACCTGGTGCGGCACCCGGTCCAGGTTGATCCGCTGGATCACGCCGGCCAGGCCCAGCGAGTGGTCCCCGTGGAAGTGTGTGACGCAGATCCGGTTCAGGTCGTGGGCGGCGACCCCGGCCCGCAGCATCTGGCGCTGGGTGCCCTCGCCGGGGTCGAACAGGATCCCCTCGCCGTCCCAGCGCAGCAGGTAGCCGTTGTGGTTGCGGTGCCGGGTGGGCACCTGGCTCGCGGTGCCGAGCACCACCAGTTCACGGACGGACATGGCGCCCTATCCGGGGGGCCACTGCAAGCCGCGACCGCCGAGGATGTGCGCGTGGGCGTGCCAGACCGTCTGCCCGGCGCCGCTGCCGGTGTTGAAGACGATGCGGTAGCTCTCCAGCTTGTCCTCGTCGGCGACGGCCTGGGCCTCGCGCAGCACGTCCGCGGCGAGCGACGGGGCGGCGGTGGCCAGGACGGCCGCGTCGCGGTAGTGCGCCTTGGGGATCACCAGGACATGGGTGGGCGCCTGGGGGTTGATGTCCCGGAAGGCGACCGTGGTCGTGGTCTCCCGGACGATCGTCGCCGGGATCTGTCCCGCGACGATCTTGCAGAACAGACAGTCGTCCTGCGGCGCACCGTCCGCTCGCTCCCCTGCCATGTGTGCCTCCTGACACCGGATGATCGCGTACGCCAGCATGGTAGCGAGACCACCCCCCACAACCGCGCCCCAAAGAAACCCGAGGAACCGCAACCAACCCGCACCCAAAAGACGACGGCTGACCCCCCAAGGGGCGCGGGGAACTGCGCGATCAGCCACAACAAACCCGCACCCAAAAGACGGCGGATGTCCCCGAAGGGGGGCGCGGGGAACTGCGCAACCAGCCACAACAAACCCGCACCCAAAAGACGACGGATGTCCCCGAAGGGGGGCGCGGGGAACTGCGCAACCAGCCACAACAAACCCGCACCCAAAAGACGACGGATGTCCCCGAAGGGGGGCGCGGGGAACTGCGCGACCAACCACAACGAACCCGCACCCAAAAGACGACGGATGTCCCCGAAGGGGGGCGCGGGGAACTGCGCAACCAGCCACAACAAACCCGCACCCAAAGAACGAACCCGCACTCAAAGAACGGCACATCCCCGAAGGGTCACGGCAAGGTCGGTGGAACCTTGGCGGGGTTGGACTCCAGCGCGGCCAAGGCCAGGGCCACCGCCTCGTCCAGTTGGGGATCGCGCCCGGCCGCCCAGTCCTGGGGCCGGTGCACCACCTCCACGTCCGGGTCCACCCCGTGGTTCTCCACGCCCCACCCGTAACCCTCCAGCCAGAACGCGTACTTGGGCTGGGTGATCCGGGTGCCGTCGACCAGGTGGTAGCGGTTGTCGATGCCGATGACGCCGCCCCAGGTGCGGGTGCCGACCACCGGCCCGATGCCGAGCGCCTTGATCGCCGCGTTGACGATGTCGCCGTCGGAGCCGGAGAACTCGTTGGCGACGGCCACCACGGGCCCGCGGGGCGCGTCCAGCGGATAGCTGAGCGGCCGCATGCCGCGCGGCACGTCCCAGCCGACGATCCGCCGGGCCAGCTTCTCCACGACGAGCTGCGAGGTGTGCCCGCCCCGGTTCTCCCGTACGTCCACGACCAGCCCCTCGCGGGCCACCTCGATCCGCAGGTCGCGGTGGATCTGCGCCCAGCCCGGCGCCTGCATGTCCGGCACGTGCAGATAGCCGAGCCGGCCGCCGGAGCGCTCATGGACGTACGCCCGCCGGTCGGCGACCCAGGCGTGGTAGCGCAGCGGCTCCTCGTCGTCGAGCGGAACGACGACGGTGTGCCGCAGATCGCCGCCGCCGGCCGGCGAGACGGTCAGCTCGACCGGCTGCCCGGCCGTACCGACGAGCAGCGGGCCGGGGCCGCTCACCGGGTCGACCGGCCGGCCGCCGACCGCGACGATCGCGTCCCCGGCGCGCACCGCGGCGCCGGGCGCGGCCAGCGGGGAGCGGGCGCGGGGGTCGGAGGTCTCCGCGGGCAGGATCCGGTCGATACGCCAACCGCCGTCCGGGTGCCGGGAGATGTCGGCGCCGAGCAGGCCCTGGCGGGCGCCGGAGCCGTAGCCGCCGCGGGGTATCACATAGGCGTGCGAGGCGCCGAGTTCGCCCTGCACCTCCCACAGCAGGTCGACCAGGTCGTCGTGGGTGGCGACCCGGGCGAGGACGGGGCGGTAGCGGTCGAGGACGCCCGCCCAGTCGACCCCGCCCAGGTCGGGCCGCCAGAACTGGTCGCGCATGATCCGTCCGGCCTCGTCGTACATCTGCCGCCACTCGGCGACCGGGTCCACGGTCTGCCGGACCCGGGCGAGGTCGACGGTGAGGCTGGTGTCGCCGTCGTCGTCATGGGCGGCCCGCCGGTCGCTGGGCACCACCCTCAGGCGCTCGTCGGTGCGCAGCAGGACGCGTTTGCCGTCGCCGCTGACCTCGAAGTGGTCGGCGTCGACGGCCAGGTGCTCGATGCGCTGCTGGACGAGGTCGTAGCGCTCCAGCTCGGTCTTGGGGTCCGGGTCGTCGGGCGTGGCCCGGGACGCGCCGAGGACGCCGCGCACCGGGTGGCGCAGCCACAGCACGCCGTCCTTCGCGGCGCGCAGGTTGGAGTAGCGGGCGGCCTCGACGGGGAACGGGACGATCCGGTCGGCCAGGCCCTCCAGGTCGATACGGGTCGCGGGGGTGCCCTCGCTGTCGGGTGTCTCCTCCCGGTCGGGGGTCTCGAACGGCCGCCCGTGCCGCTGCGGTCCGAACGGGGACGGCGTGGTCGCGGCCAGCGTGATCAGGTGCGGGCGGTCGCCGACCACGAAGGCCAGGTCGAGGACGTGCTCGTCGTACACCGGGTCGAAGGACCGGTTGGACAGGAAGGCGAGGTGTTTGCCGTCGAGGGTGAAGGCGGGCGCGTAGTCCTGGAAGCGCAGCGGGGTCGCCTCGGTGACCGACAGATCGGTGGTGTGGGCGAGCCGGAGCTGGCACAGCGGGTGCGGGCCGGGGTGTGACCAGGCGAGCCAGGCCGAGTCGGGCGAGAAGGCGAGCCCGGACACGTCGCCGTCCGCGCTGCGGTCGACCTCGCGCACCTCGCCGGTCTCCCGTTCGACGAGCAGCAGCCGGCCGTCGTGCGCGGCGACGGCGGCCCGGCTGCCGTCGGGTGCCATGGCCAGCTCCAGGACCCGGCCCAGCTGTCCCGCAGCGAGCCGGCGGGGCACGGCGCCGGGCACGGTGCCGGTCGCGGGGGCGAACTCCAGGGCGTCCTCGCCCTCGGCGTCGGTCACCCACACCACCCACTCCTCGCCGTCCGCGCGGAAGGTGCGCGGCAGCCGGGCCCGCACGCCGGACTGCGCGGCGAGGGCGCGGCTGGGGCCGGAGCGGTGGGTGACCCAGTGCACGGCACCGCGCACACAGACCGCGCTGCCGCGCGCGGTGTGGTCGGGGGACGCGGCCCCGAACCAGCGGGCCGCGTTCAGCGGGTAGGGCTGGAGGTCCAGGCCCGGACCGCCAAGGCGCAGGTCGAGGCGGAGCGGCTGCGCGCCGTCCAGGTCGTCGAGGAGCCACAGTTCGCCGGCGCTGGAGTAGACGACCCGGCTGCCGTCGGAGGCGGCGTGCCGGGCGTAGAAGCCGTCGAGCGGGGTGTGCCGGCGCAGTTCGGAACCGTCGGCGAGGGAGGAGTACAGGGCTCCGGTGCCCTCGTGGTCGGAGAGGAAAGCGATCCGGTCCCCCACCCACATCGGGCACTCGATGTTGCCGTCCAGCTCCTCGTGCAGCCGGACGAACTCCCCGGTGCCCTGCGCGTCGTCCGCCGCGTCGGGGGCGTTACCGTCGATCCACAACTTGCCCGCCGTACCGCCCCGGTAGCGCTTCCACCAGGCGGCCTCCCGGCCCATCGTCGCGGACAGCAGCACGGTGCGCGGCCCGAACGCCACGTCGCCGACGGGCCCGTACGGCAGGGTGGTCGCGGGTCCGCCGTCGAGCGGCACGGCCCGTGCCCAGCTGCGGCGCAGGCTGGGCTGGCCGTGTGTGCTGAGCGCGAGGACCCGGCCGTCCGGGGTCCAGCCGCGCACCTGGGTGCGCCAGCTCCCCCAGTACGTCAGGCGCCGCGCGGGTCCGCCGTCGACCGAGGCGACATGCACCTCGGGGGCGCCGTCGCGGGTGGAGGTCCAGGCGACGGCGGTGCCGTCGGGCGAGATGCGCGGCTGGGTCACCGGCACGTTGTCCGCGCTGAGCCGCCAGGCCCGGCCGCCGTCCAGGGGGGCGAGCCAGACGTCGTCCTCGGCGGTGAAGGCGACCAGATCGCCGCGCAGATGGGGAAATCGCAGATACGAAGAGGCTCGGGGGAGGCCGGCCGAACCCGCCGCGCTCACCGCGCCCGTCGATGTGGACTCAGTCACCCGATCACCCTATGCAGCGCGGGCCGCGGATGGACCCGGTTCGGATCACTTGCCCGCGACGGGACGGCAGGAGGGGTCCGTCTGGCACCACAGGGTGCGGGTGACGGTCACCGTGACGGTGGGGGCGGGCCGCGGCACGCTCGGGGGCCGGTAGCTGGCGGGCGGGGTGTAGGCCGGCCCGGGGGTGGCGTCGCAGTCACCCAGGCCGTTGACGTGGAACCGCTCCTTGCCGTCCACCGTGGCGAGCAGGTCGCCGCGGACGCAGGCGCCGTCGACGGCCTTGGTGACACGGCCCTTGACGGTGATGTCCTTCCCGTCCTCGGTGCGGCCCCGGCAGTCGACGGAGATGATCGTGCTCGCGGTGGACGAGGGCGGCCGGCCGGTCGCCGTGCCGCCGTCGCCGCCGGTGCAGCTGAGCCAGCTCACGTCGACGTGCTGCCGTTCGAGCCGTGCCGTCGCGGTCCTGTCGGTGGTGTACGCGACGGTCGCGGTGTTCAGGCCGCCCGGCTCGCAGGCCACCGCGCCGCCCACGGCCAGCACCGCGAGCCCCGCAACGGCCGTCAGCCGCGCCCCGCGGGGCCGGGGCCGAATCCACCTGAATACCCCCATGAAGGGCAGACTGCCACCGCCCCGCCCACCGCGACAGACCACAACCGGCCAGTCACCTGTACGTGTGAGCGGCCCCGCGGACGGGCCGACGACCGGTACGGCTCGCGAACTCCTCTGCGAGCCCACCCGGAGAGACGCCGACGGACGTCAGGACCAGCGACCGGTACGGTCCGGCAACGGTTGGCATGAGCCCCTCCCATGAGCCGGCTGACGGGCCGTCGATCGATGCCCGGGGGCGGCCCTGCCAACTCTTCGCGCCAGCCCGGCCCGGGAAGGGACCGACGGCCGTAGGAACCAGCGGCCGGTGAGGCCCGGCGGCTCTTCGCGCGAGCCCCGCCCGGGAGGCAGCCGGTGGGCTGTCGGCCAGTGGCGAGCGCGGCCCGAAGGCTATTCGTGGGAGCCCGGTCCGGGAAGGGGCCGGCGAGGTGTCAGGACCAGCGGCCGGCGCGGTCCGGCACCTGTTTGCGTGAGCCACACCCGGGAGACGGCCGACGGTCCGTCGACCAGAGCCCGATGCAACCCTGCCAACTCTTCGCGCCAGCCCGGCCCGGGAAGGGACCGACGGCCGTAGGAACCAGCGGCCGGTGAGGCCCGGCGGCTCTTCGCGCGAGCCCCGCCCGGGGGGGGCGGCCGGTGGGTTGTCGGCCAGTGGCGAGCGCGGCCCGGAGGCTGTTCGTGGGAGCCCGGTCCCGGAAGGGGTCGGCGGGGCGTCAGGTCCAGCGGGTGGTGTGGGACAGGAGGGCGGATGCGGCGGCGGTTCCGGCGGTCGATGTGCGCAGCACCGTGCGTCCGAGGACGTACGGCCGCGCGCCCGCCTCGGCGAAGAGCGCCAACTCCTCGGGCGAGATGCCGCCTTCGGGCCCCACGACCAGCACGATGTCGCCCTCGGCGGGGAGTTCGGCGGTGGCCAGCGGCTCGCTGCCCAGGTCGCGGTCCTCGTGCAGCACGACCGCGAGGTCGGCGTCGGCGAGCAGCGCGGCGACCTGCCGGGTGGTGGCCGCGTCCGCGATCTCCGGGAAGCGCACCCGGCGGGACTGCTTGCCGGCCTCGCGGGCGGTGGCGCGCCACTTGGCGAGCGCCTTCGCGCCCCGGTCGCCCTTCCACTGGGTGATGCAGCGGGCCGCCTGCCAGGGCACGACGGCGTCGACGCCGACCTCGGTCATCATCTCCACGGCCAGCTCGCCCCGGTCGCCCTTGGGCAGCGCCTGGACGACGGTGATCCGGGGCTGCTCCACGGGCTCCTCGACCACGCTCTCCAGGTCCATGAGGACGAGGCGGTCCTTGCCCTCGGTGGCCTTGACCACGCCCTCGGTCCAGCGCCCGCGTCCGTCGGTGAGCACGACGTCCTCGCCGGGCCGCAGCCGCTTCACGGACACCGCGTGCCGGCCCTCCGGCCCGTCGAGCACGAACTCCCCGCCGGACCCGCCCACTTCGTCCAGTGAGTCGACGACGAACACCGGCGCCGTCATCGCGTGTCGCCCCCGGCCGACAGCGCCGTCCTGGCCGCGTCGAGTTCGGCCGCCAGGGTGCGCACGAGCTGCCCGGCGGGCAGGTCACGGGCCATCCGGTGCCCCTGGCCCGCCCACAGCGCCATGCCCTGCGCGTCACCGGCCTTGGCGGCGGCCTTGCGCAGCGGCGAGGTCAGGTGGTGGACCTCCGGGTAGGCGGCGGGGGCGTACGGGCCGTGCTCGCGCAGGAACCGGTTGACCAGGCCGCGGGCCGGCCGGCCGGAGAACGCCCGGGTCAGCTCCGTACGGACGAACAGGGGGTTGGTCAGGGCCTGCTTGTGCAGGGCGGACGCGCCGGACTCGGGGGTGGCGAGGAACGCGGTGCCCAGCTGGGCGGCGTCCGCGCCGGCCGCGAGGACCGCGGCGATCTGGCTGCCGCGCATGATGCCGCCGGCGGCGACGATCGGGATGCCCACGGTCTCGCGGACCTGCGCGACGAGGGCGAGCAGCCCGAGGCCGGAGCCGTCGTTCTCCGGGATGTCGCGGTGGGTGCCCTGGTGGCCGCCGGCCTCGATGCCCTGGGCGATCACCGCGTCGGCGCCGGCCCGCTCGACGGCCAGGGCCTCCTCCGCGGTGGTCGCGGTGACCAGGGTGAAGGTGCCGGCCCGGCGCAGCGAGTCGATGGCCTCCCGGCTCGGGACGCCGAAGTGGAACGACACCACCGGCACGGGGTTGTCGAGCAGCACGGCCAGCTTGGCCTCGTAGCCGTCGTCCCGGCCGCTGTCCGGGTCGCCGAGTTCGGCCCCGTACCAGCCGGTCTCGCCGGCCAGTTGGTGCGCGTACACCTCGACGGCCGCCGCGTCGGCATGTTCCGGCTGCGGCAGGAAAACGTTCACCCCGAAGGGGCGGCCGGTCAGCCCCCGCAACTGCTTGATCTCCTGATACATGCCGTCGGCGGTCTTGTACCCGGCGGCGAGGAACCCCAGCCCGCCCGCCTCGGACACGGCGGCGGCGAGCTGCGGGACGGCGACACCGCCCGCCATGGGGGCCTGCACGATCGGATGTGGGCAGAGATCGGTCAGTGGGGATGACATGACCGCATGTTGTCACGTCCTGCGCACAAGTCCGAAACCGGCCTCCGCTTGGCATACTCCCCCGGCAACCGACGCCCCAGCACCCTCGGAAGGCACCCGTCACCCGGCGGAACAGCAGCCGTCACCCCGGGTCCGAAAGCGCCCGCCCCGGGGGCCGCACCGGGCCCCCGGCAAGCCGGCGTCAGCGGCCGTTGAACGCGTCCTTCAGCCGCGAGAACAGACCCTGCTGTCCCGGCTGGAACTGGCCCTGGGGGCGTTCCTCGCCGCGCAGCTTGGACAGTTCGCGCAGCAGGCGGTCCTGCTCGGGGTCGAGCTTGGTCGGTGTCTGCACCTCGACATGCACGATGAGGTCGCCCCGGCCGCCGCCCCGCAGATGGGTCACGCCCCGGGTGTGCAGCGGGATCGACTGGCCGGACTGGGTGCCCGGACGGATGTCGACCTCCTCCAGGCCGTCCAGCGTCTCCAGCGGCACCTTCGTGCCGAGGGCCGCCGCGGTCATCGGGATCGTCACCGTGCAGTGCAGATCGTCGCCGCGGCGCTGGAAGGTGGGGTGCGGCAGCTCGTGGATCTCGACGTACAGATCGCCGGCGGGCCCGCCGCCGGGGCCGACCTCGCCCTCGCCGGCGAGCTGGATGCGGGTGCCGTTGTCGACACCGGCCGGGATCTTCACCGTCAGGGTCCGGCGCGAACGCACCCGGCCGTCGCCCGCGCACTCCGGGCACGGCGTCGGCACGACCGTGCCGAAGCCCTGGCACTGCGGGCACGGGCGCGAGGTCATGACCTGGCCCAGGAAGGACCGCGTCACCTGCGACACCTCACCGCGCCCGCGGCACATGTCACACGTCTGGGCCGTGGTGCCCGGCGCCGCGCCCTCGCCGTTGCAGGTCTTGCAGACGACGGCCGTGTCGACCTGGATGTCCTTCGTCGTACCGAAGGCCGCCTCGTCCAGCTCGACCTCGATACGGATCATGGCGTCCTGGCCGCGCCGGGTGCGCGAGCGCGGCCCGCGCTGCGACGCCGTGCCGAAGAACGCGTCCATGATGTCGGAGAAGTTGCCGAAGCCGCCGGCCCCGAAGCCGCCCGCGCCGGCGCCGCCGGACTGCGAGAGGGGATCGCCGCCGAGGTCGTAGACCTGCTTCTTCTGCGGGTCCGACAGCACCTCGTAGGCGGCGTTGATCTCCTTGAAGCGCTCCTGCGTCTTCGGATCGGGGTTGACGTCCGGGTGCAGCTCGCGCGCGAGCCGCCGGAATGCCTTCTTGATCTCATCCTGCGACGCGTCGCGGCGCACGCCGAGAACGGCGTAATAGTCCGTGGCCACCTACGACTCCGCCAGGATCTGTCCGACGTACCGTGCCACTGCGCGTACCGCTCCCATCGTTCCCGGGTAATCCATGCGGGTCGGTCCGACCACGCCGAGCTTGGCGACTGCCTCGCCGCCCGAACCGTAGCCGACCGACACCACGGACGTGGAGTTGAGTCCCTCATGGGCGTTCTCATGGCCGATACGCACCATCACGCCCGGATCCTTGGCCTCGCCCAGCAGCTTGAGGAGCACCACCTGCTCCTCAAGCGCCTCCAGGACCGGCCGGATCGTGAGGGGAAAGTCATGTCCGAAGCGGGTCAGATTGGCGGTGCCGCCGATCATCAGCCGCTCCTCGTTCTCCTCGACCAGTGTCTCCAGGAGGGTGGAGAGCACCGCCGAGACCGTACCGCGGTCCTCGGCCTCGAAGGCATCCGGCAGATCCTCGACCAGGTTCGGCACGTCCGTGAAGCGGCGGCCCGCGACCCGGCTGTTGAGCCGCGCACGCAGATCCGCCAGGGACGTCTCGCCGAACGGCACCGGGCAGTCGACCATCCGCTGCTCGACCCGGCCGGTGTCCGTGATCAGCACGAGCATCACGCGCGCGGGGGCGAGCGAGAGCAGTTCCACATGCCGCACGGTCGAGCGGGTCAGGGACGGGTACTGCACGATGGCGACCTGCCGGGTCAGCTGCGCGAGCAGCCGCACCGTCCGCGTCACGACGTCGTCGAGGTCGACGGCGCCGTCGAGGAAGTTCTGGATGGCGCGCCGCTCGGGCGCGGTCATCGGCTTGACGCCGGCCAGCTTGTCCACGAACAGCCGGTAGCCCTTGTCGGTGGGGATCCGCCCCGCGCTGGTGTGCGGCTGGGCGATGAACCCCTCGTCCTCCAGGGCGGCCATGTCGTTACGGACCGTGGCCGGGGAGACGCCGAGGTTGTGCCGCTCGGTGAGCGCCTTGGAACCCACCGGCTCCTCGGTGCCGACATAGTCCTGGACGATGGCACGCAGCACCTGGAGCCTGCGTTCGCTCAGCATCGCGCGTCCACCTCCAGCAAGTCGTCCCCGCGGCCCTTCGGGTCCTTCGCCTGGCACTCTGAGCAGGCGAGTGCCAGCTTCCCCGCCCCAGTGTACGGCCGTGGGGTACACCCCGGGCAAGGCCGGTCCCGGCGGATCGTGCCCGGCGGCTCCCGGCGCTGAGCAGGTCCAGTGAAGTCCGCTGCGGTTCGACAGCGCCCCGAAGGGGCGCGGGGCTGTACTGATATGCGGCTCCGCCGCGCGGGCGCGACCAGCCACGACGGTGCCGCAGACGACCGACGGCATATCGCGGCATGCCCAGCGGAGCGCTTAGCGTCGCCGTATGACGGCGACTTGGGAAGAGACGGGCTGGGAGCGGTTGGCGCCCGGGGTGGGGCGGTGCCGGCTGCCGGGCTGGGACTGTACGGCCGGACTGGTCCTCGGGGCGAGCGCGGCGCTCGTCGTGGACGCCGGGTCGAGCCTCGCGGAGGGCGCCCGGCTGCGCGCGGCGGCCGAGCGGATCGCCGGCCGCGGTGTGACCCATCTCGCGCTCACCCATCCCCACTTCGACCATGTCTTCGGCGCCGCGGAGTTCGCGGGGGCCGAGGTGTACGCCGCGGCCGGCATGGACGCGGTGTTCGCCCGTGAGCGGGACGGACTGCGCCGGGACGCGGTCCGCAACGGCCTGGACGCACGGCTCGCGGCCGAGGCGGCGCGCGCCCTGGCCCGGCCCGGCCACCCGGTCAGCGGCGAGCGGGCGCTGGACCTGGGCGGCGGCCGGCGGGTGCTGCTGGCGGACGTGGGCCCCGGTCACACCGCCCATGACCTGGCGGTGCTGGTCCCCGGCGAGCCGGCGGTCGTCTTCTGCGGCGATCTGGTCGAGGAGTCAGGGGAGCCGCAGGCGGGCCCCGACGCCGTACCGTCCCGCTGGCCCGCCGCCGTCGACCGGCTGCTCGCCCTGGGCGGCCCGGACGCGCTGTACGTGCCCGGTCACGGGGCGGTGGTGGACGCGGCGTTCGTCCGCGGGCAGCGGGACGCGCTGGCCGCGCGTTTCGGCGTGTCGTGATCGTCCGCTCGCGCTTTCTCCTATCGTCATCCGAATGCGCCAGTACTCACCGGACCTGACCCCGCCGTGGAAGAAGCCCCGGCCCGTCCCCGAGGTCCCGGCCGATCCCGGCCTGGTGGTGGAGGAGCCCGGCAGCGGCTTCTGCGGCGCGGTGATCCGCTGCGAGGCGGGCACGGTCACCCTGGAGGACCGCTTCGGCAAGCACCGTGTCTTCCCGCTGGAGCCGGGCGGCTTCCTGCTGGAGGGCCGGACGGTGACGCTGGTGCGCCCGGCGGCGGCTCCGGTACGGCCCACCCGTACGGCGTCAGGTTCGGTCGCCGTCCCCGGCGCACGCGCGCGCGTGGCCCGCGCCGGGCGGATCTACGTCGAGGGCCGGCACGACGCGGAACTGGTCGAGAGGGTGTGGGGCGACGATCTGCGCGTCGAGGGCGTCGTCGTGGAGTACCTGGAGGGCGTGGACGACCTGCCGGCCATCGTGGCCTCGTTCGCGCCGGGTCCGGACGCGCGGCTCGGCGTCCTGGTGGACCATCTGGTCCCCGGCACCAAGGAGTGGCGCATCGCCGAGTCGGTGACCAGCGAGCACGCGCTGGTCGTCGGTCACCCCTACATCGACATCTGGGAGGCGGTCAAGCCGTCGTCCCTGGGCATCGCCGGATGGCCGAAAGTGCCGCATGGCCAGGACTGGAAGACGGGCGTGTGCCGGGCGCTCGGCTGGCCGGACAACACGGGCGCGGCGTGGCAGCAGATCCTGTCGCGCGTACGGTCCTACAAGGACCTGGAGCCGGAACTGCTGGGCCGGGTGGAAGAACTGATCGACTTCGTCACGGCCGCCGGTGACGTCTGACGGGGGCCTCCGCGTCCGCCGGGATCAGTCCACCAGGTCCCGTACCACCGCGTCCGCCAGCAACCGCCCCCGCAGCGTGAGCACCGCGCGCCCCGTCTCGTACGGCTCCCGCTCCAGCAGCCCGTCCGTCAGTGCCCGGCGCGAGGCCGCGAGGCCCGCCTCCCGGAGGAGGTCGAGGGGTACGCCCTCGCGCAGCCGCAGTTCCAGCAGGATCCGCTCCACACGGCGGTCCTCTTCGGACAGGATCTCCCGACCGGCGCCGGGCGTGCGGCCCGCGGCCAGGGCCGCCGCGTACGCCCCCGGATGCTTCACGTTCCACCAGCGCACCCCACCCACGTGGGAGTGCGCGCCGGGGCCCGCGCCCCACCAGTCGGCGCCGCGCCAGTACAGCTCGTTGTGCAGGCAGCGGCCGGCCGCCGACGTGGCCCAGTTGGACACCTCGTACCAGTCGAAGCCCGCCGCGGCCAGGGTCTCCTCCGCGATCAGATAGCGGTCCGCGTGGACGTCGTCGTCGGTCATCGGGATCTCGCCGCGGCGGATGCGGCGGGCGAGTTGCGTGCCCTCCTCGACGATCAGGGCGTACGCGCTGATGTGGTCGGGGCCCGCGCCGAGCGCCGCGTCGAGCGATGCCCGCCAGTCGTCGTCCGACTCCCCCGGCGTGCCGTAGATCAGGTCCAGGTTCACATGCTCGAACCCCGCCGCCCGCGCCTCCGCGAGGCACGCCTGCGGGCGGCCCGGGGTGTGGGTGCGGTCGAGGATCTTCAGCACGTGCCGCCGGGCGCTCTGCATGCCGAAGGAGATCCGGTTGAAGCCGCCCTCCCGCAGGGTGGCGAGATAGGCCGGGTCGACGGACTCGGGGTTCGCCTCCGTCGTGATCTCCGCGTCCGCGGCGAGCCCGAACTCGGCGCGGATCGCGCCCAGCATCCGCACCAGGTCGTCGGCGGCCAGCAGGGTCGGCGTGCCGCCGCCGACGAAGACCGTGCGCACCTCGCGGGGGTCGTCGCCGAGCACCTTGCGGGCCAGGCGGATCTCGTCCACCAGGGTGTCCGCGTAGTTCTCCCGGGAGGCGAGCACTCCGCCCGTGCCGCGCAGTTCGGTGGCGGTGTAGGTGTTGAAGTCGCAGTATCCGCAGCGGGTCGCGCAGTACGGGACGTGCAGATAGAACCCGAGGGGCCGGCCGGCGGCCCCCAGGAGCGCGGACGCGGGCAACGCGCCGTCACCGGGCACGGGCTCACCATCGGGAAGAGCGGAAGGCATACCCCCATTCTCCAGCACCCCACCACCACGCCTGCCGCGGTGTCATGTGGCTGCCGCGCCGTCGTGGAACAGTCGCTCCCCCAAGTTCTCGGCTCCGCTCGAACAGGGAGGACCCCCATCGCGGCGGAGCCGCACATCGACACCTTCCCGCACCGAGGCCAGTCGCCTCCCGGTCCCCGCTCGGCCCTACGACTCCGCACCGGGCCATCATCTCCGGATCTCCGCACCGAGGCCGATGACCCCACGCCCCCACCCGGGCCGACAGCCCAGGGCCCCCGCCGGGGCCTTTGGCTCCGCGATCCCCGCCCGGGCCCGTGGCCCCGCGACCGGGCGACATCGCGCCGGAGCCTCCGCCCGGGCCCGTGGCCCACGCCCCCACCCGAGCCTCCCGCCCCGGCCGCCGCCGGTCGATACCCGAGCCCATGCCCCCACGACACCCCACCCGGCCCGGTCACCTCCGAGTTCCCGTACCGAGGCCGGGCGCCCCGCGATTGCCCAGCCCTTTCCCTCGCGGTCCCCGTCCTGGCCTGCGGTTCCCCGTTCAAGCGTCGGTGTGTCCCCCAGCCGGCCCGGGGTCGGTCCGTCGGCGGGCGGGCGTGCCGCACAGCCGCTCGGGCCGGTCGGTCATTCCGTCTGGAGTACCAGTAAGGCGAGGTCGTCTTCCGGGGGCTGGTCGCCGAAGTCGTGCACCAGCCTTCTGATGCGCTCCGCGATCAGCTCGGCGCTCAGCCCGGCGCAGTCGGCCAGCGCCCGCGCGAGCCCGTCGCCGTCGTCGAGCTGGCGTGAGCCGCAGCGGCGCTCGGTCACCCCGTCGGTGACGCACAGCAGGCTGTCGCCCGGCCGCAGCTCGATGGTGTCGCTGGTGTACGTGGCGTCCTCGATGACACCGAGCAGCGTCTGCGGCTGCGCCGCCGTACGGACGTCGCCGTCGGGCCGCAGGACCAGCGGCAGCGGATGACCGGCCGAGGCGAGGGTGCAACGGACGCCGCCGTCGAAGGGGACCAGTTCGCCGTAGAGGAGGGACAGGAATCGGTTCTGCGGGCCGTCACCGGGCCCCGCGGGCCGGGCACCGGCCGCGACCAGCGCGCGGGCCGCCGCGTCCGCGGCCTCCGTCGCGTCGTCCAGCAGGAGCTGGTTGAGCCGGTCGAGGACGTCGGCGACCTGGTAGCCCTCGCGGGCCAGCAGCCGCAGCCAGGGGCGGGCCAGGCCGATCACCACGGCGGCCTCGGGGCCCTTGCCCTGCACGTCGCCGACCGCGAAGCACCAGCGGCCGTCGCCGGCCGGGAACAGGTCGTAGAAGTCGCCGCTCGGTCCGCCCTGGTCGCACGGCTCGTAGACGAGCGCGCTGCGCATCCCCGGGATCTCGGCGACCGCGCCGGGCAGCAGCCCGCGCTGGAGGACGGCGCTGATGGTGGCCTGCCGCGCGTACTGGCGGGCCGCGCCGATGGCGAGGGCCACGCGGCGGGCCAGGTCCTCGACGAGTCCGGTGATCTCGTCGGGGAAGCGGTCGAGGCCGGACCGCCCGATGACCAGTGTGCCCAGCGGCCGGCCGCCCGCGATCAGCCGGTAGGCGAGCGCCGCGCCGTCGCCGGACCACGGTCCGAGGGCTTCGGCGGGCCACGGGTAGGGCTCGGGTCCGGAGCGCAGGCCCTCCCGGGGGCGTGGCGGCTCCTTCTCCAGCCTGCGGCGCAGTTCCTCGATGTGGTTCTCGCTGGCGTGCCAGACGCGGGACAGCCGCGGTCCGGCCAGGCCGGTGCCGTCCGCCCAGCCGCCGCGGACGGTGGACTCGTCCTCCAGCCACACCGCGCACCAGTCGGCGAGCCGGGGCACGATCAGCTGCCCGGTGAGCGCGGCGACCAGGCCCTCGTCGAGCTGCCCGGCGAGCAGGTCGGACGCCTCGGCCAGGAAGGACAGCGCGCCGCGGCCGAGCCAGTCGCGGCCCCGCCCGGCCCGGTGGGGCTCGGGCGCGAGGACCTCGGCGACGGCCAGTTCGCGTACTTCGGTGTACGTCTCGAACCCGTCGGGCGCCGGCCCTTCCTGTGCGTAAAGCCGCGCCCACACCGTCTTGGCGCCCCTGCGGTAGGTGACCCCCCAGGACTCGGCGAGCGTGGCGACGAGGCGCAGTCCCCGCCCGTACTCCGGGACCTCGTACGGCGATTCGGCCACGCTGTCGCGCGGCGCGCGCGAGGGGTGGCGGTCGCCGACCTCGACGACGACGGCGCCGTCGTCCTCCAGCCGGCAGACCAGTTCCACCGCGGTGCCCGCGTGGACGACGGCGTTGGTGACGAGTTCACTGACCACGATCATCACGTCGTCGGCGAGCCGCGCACAGGTCATGCGGCCGAGTTCGGCCCACTCCGCGAGCGCGCTGCCCACCAGCGCCCGGGCGGCGCTGGGCGCGAGGGGGCTGCCGGGCAGGGTCGCGCGCGACCGGGTGCGCGGGTCCGCGCCCTCCTGCGCGCCTTCGTGCGCGGGCGCGATCGGATGCGCGGACGGCTCGAAGCCATGGGAAACGGTCTCCCATTGCATCGGTATGGCCCCCATTGCCAGCTCCCCGAGCGGTTCGGTCGGTCAGGCCTCGGGCAGTCCTCAGCCGTTGCGGACAGGGTGACAGACGGATCGCGTCCATATGCACCGAGTTACCGAACTGGCCCGCCTTGCGGGAGAACCGTGCTACGGATGCGACGGGTGTGCTCGAAGTCGGACAGAAACGGCCACAACCGCGAAGGGGGCGGGACACCGAGCGTCCACGCCCCCTCCGCGGGCCGCTGCCGCGCGCGCCCCCACCCGAGCCGCCCGCCCCCGGCCGCCCGCCGGTCCGCACCGGAGCCCATGACCCCCATGACACCCCACCCCGGGCCGGTCACTTCCGAGTTCCCGCACCGAGGCCACCGGCCCCACGATCCCCCACCCAAGCCAGTCGCCTCCCGTGCCCCGCCCGGGGCCCGCGGCGCGGGGGCCGGCGCACGGGCTATGCCTCGCGCGTGCCGTCGTACATCTCGTCGATCAGATGCTTGTACTCCCGTTCCACCACGGGCCGCTTCAGCTTCAGGCTCGGCGTGATCTCACCGTGCTCGACGTCCAGGTCGCGGGGCAGCAGCCGGAACTTCTTGATGGTCTGCCACCGCTGCAGCCCCTCGTTCAGCTCCTTGACATACCCGTCGATGAGGGCGACCGTCGCGGGCGCGGCCACGACATCGGCGTACGACTTGTCCGCCAGGCCGTTCTCCTTCGCCCACTCCAGGATGGCGGCCTCGTCGAGGGCGATGAGCGCGGTGCAGAAGTTCCGGTCGGCGCCGTGCACGAGGATGTTGGAGACGTACGGGCAGACCGCCTTGAACTGGCCCTCGACCTCGGCGGGCGCGATGTACTTGCCGCCGGACGTCTTGATCAGGTCCTTCTTGCGGTCGGTGATGCGCAGATAGCCGTCGGGGGACAGCTCGCCGATGTCGCCCGTGTGGAACCAGCCGTCGGGCTCCAGCACCTCGGCGGTCTTCTCGGGCAGGTTGTGGTAGCCCTGCATGATGCCGGGGCCGCGCAGCAGGATCTCGCCGTCCTCCGCGATCCGCACCTCCGTGCCGGGCAGCGGCTTGCCGACCGTGCCGGTGCGGTATGCCTCGCCGGGGTTGACGAAGGAGGCCGCCGATGACTCGGTGAGGCCGTAGCCCTCCAGGATGTGGATGCCTGCGCCGGCGAAGAAGTAGCCGATCTCCGGCGCGAGCGCGGCCGAACCGGACACGCAGGCACGCAGCCTGCCGCCGAATGCCTCGCGGATCTTGGCGTAGACGAGCGCGTCGGCGACCTTGTGCCTGGCGGTCAGGCCGAACGGCGCGCCGGCGGTGCCGGTGCGCCGGAAGGTGTCCTGGCTGGCCTTGGCGTACTCCCGGGCGACCTGGGCCGCCCACTGGAAGATCCGGTACTTGGCGGCGCCGCCGGCGCGGGCCTTGGCCGCGACGCCGTTGTAGACCTTCTCGAAGATGCGCGGCACGGCGGCCATATACGTCGGCTGCACGACCGGCAGATTCTCGATGATCTTGTCGACGCGGCCGTCCACCGCGGTGACATGACCGACCTCGATCTGGCCGGAGGTGAGCACCTTGCCGAAGACGTGCGCCAGCGGCAGCCACAGGTACTGCACGTCCTCGGCGCCGATCAGCCCGGTCGCGGCGATCGCCTTCGCCATGTACGACCAGTTGTCGTGCGGCAGCCGCACGCCCTTGGGGCGGCCGGTGGTGCCGGAGGTGTAGATGAGGGTGGCCAGCTGGTCGCCGGCGATCGCCGCGACCCGGTCCTTGACCAGCTCGGGGTTCTTCTCCAGACGGTCGGCGCCGCGCTGCTCCAGCTCGGCCAGGGTGAGCACCTTGTCGCCGGTCTCGACGCCGGCCGCGTCCAGCACCACCACATGGGTGAGGTCGGGCAGTTCGGCGCGCTTCTCCTCCACCTTGGCGAGCTGGGCGGCGTCCTCGGCGATCAGGACCCGGCTCCCGGAGTCGGAGAGGATGAACGCCGACTCGTCGGCGTTGGTCTGCGGATAGACGGTCGTGGTGGCGGCGCCGGCGCACAGGATGCCGAGGTCGGCGAGGATCCACTCGACCCGGGTCGAGGAGGCGAGCGCGACCCGCTGCTCGGGCTCGATGCCCAGCTCGATCAGGCCCGCGGCGATCGCGTAGACCCGTTCGGCCGCCTGCGCCCAGCTCAGCGACTTCCACTCGTCCGGGCCCTGGCCTGCGGGGGGCACCGGGTAGCGGTATGCCTCGGCGTCCGGTGTGGCCGCGACGCGCTCCAGGAACAGGTTCGCCACGGACGGCGGACGGTTCTCGATCAGTGTCTGTGTGTCGCTCACGACATCCTCCGGGGCCCGCGACGGTGCGGCTGGCTCAGTGCGTCTTGGTGCACCCGCGGGCCGCGCGTCCGGGCCGCCGCCCGGCGTTGTTTAACCCGCGAGTAACTATCGAGCAGAGATCAGGGTAGAGCCCGGTCCGCCGACGCGTAAGGGGCGGCGGCCTGTCACTTCCTACAGAGAGCGACCTTACGCACGCGTAGGGGCCCGCCGCACTTTCACACGACGGACCCCCGTTGGTCCCGGTTTGCCGGCGGACCCGGCCGCGGCCGGGGTTACTTCTTGCCCTTGCCCGACCCCGCGCTGTCATCGCTGGACAGCACGGCGATGAACGCCTCCTGCGGAACCTCCACGGAACCCACCATCTTCATCCGCTTCTTGCCTTCCTTCTGCTTCTCCAGCAGCTTCCGCTTACGGGAGATGTCACCGCCGTAGCACTTGGCGAGGACGTCCTTGCGGATGGCGCGGATGGTCTCGCGGGCGATGACCCGGGAGCCGATGGCCGCCTGCACCGGCACCTCGAAGTTCTGCCGCGGGATCAGCTCCTTGAGCTTGGCGACCAGCCGCACCCCGTACGCGTACGCCTGGTCCTTGTGGGTGATCGCCGAGAAGGCGTCGACCTTGTCGCCGTGCAGCAGGATGTCGACCTTCACCAGGGAACTGCTCTGCTCGCCGGTGGGCTCGTAGTCGAGCGAGGCATAGCCGCGGGTCTTGGACTTCAGCTGGTCGAAGAAGTCGAAGACGATCTCCGCGAGCGGCAGCGTGTAGCGGATCTCGACGCGGTCCTCGGACAGATAGTCCATGCCGAGCAGGGTGCCGCGCCGGGTCTGGCACAGCTCCATGATCGCGCCGATGAACTCGGTGGGCGCGAGGATCGTGGCCCGTACGACCGGCTCGTACACCTCCTCGATCTTGCCCTCGGGGAACTCGCTCGGGTTGGTCACGACATGCTCGGAGCCGTCCTCCATGATCACGCGGTAGACCACGTTGGGGGCGGTGGCGATCAGATCGAGCCCGAACTCGCGCTCCAGGCGCTCCCGGATCACGTCGAGGTGCAGCAGGCCGAGGAAGCCGACGCGGAAGCCGAAGCCGAGGGCGGCCGAGGTCTCCGGCTCATAGACCAGCGCGGCGTCGTTGAGCTGCAGCTTGTCCAGGGCCTCGCGCAGGTCGGGATAGTCGGAGCCGTCCAGCGGATAAAGGCCCGAGAAGACCATCGGCTTCGGGTCCTTGTAGCCGCCCAGCGCCTCGGTGGCGCCCTTGGACTGGCTGGTGATCGTGTCACCGACCTTGGACTGGCGGACGTCCTTCACGCCGGTGATGAGATAGCCCACCTCGCCCACGCCGAGCCCGTCGGCCGGCAGCATCTCGGGCGAGTTGACGCCGATCTCCAGCAGCTCGTGGGTGGCGCCGGTGGACATCATCCGGATCCGCTCGCGCTTGTTGAGCTGACCGTCGACGACCCGGACGTAGGTCACGACACCGCGGTAGGAGTCGTAGACCGAGTCGAAGATCATGGCGCGGGCGGGAGCGTCCTCGACGCCGACCGGGGCCGGGATCTCGGCGACCACCTTGTCCAGCAGCGCCTCCACGCCGAGGCCGGTCTTGGCGGAGACCTTCAGCACGTCGCCGGGCTCGCAGCCGACCAGGTTCGCCAGTTCCTCGGAGAACTTCTCCGGCTGCGCGGCCGGCAGGTCGATCTTGTTCAGCACCGGGATGATCGTGAGGTCGTTCTCCATCGCCAGATACAGGTTGGCGAGGGTCTGCGCCTCGATGCCCTGGGCGGCGTCCACGAGGAGGATGGTCCCCTCACAGGCGGCGAGCGACCGTGAGACCTCGTACGTGAAGTCGACGTGCCCAGGGGTGTCGATCATGTTGAGGATGTGCGTGTTGCCCGGGTCGTGGCTCGGGGCCCACGGCAGACGCACCGCCTGGGACTTGATCGTGATGCCACGCTCACGCTCGATGTCCATGCGGTCGAGATACTGAGCACGCATCTGCCGCTGCTCGACCACGCCGGTCAGCTGGAGCATCCGGTCGGCGAGCGTGGACTTGCCGTGGTCGATGTGCGCGATGATGCAGAAGTTGCGGATCAGAGCCGGGGCGGTACGGCTCGGCTCGGGCACATTGTTAGGGGTCGCGGGCACGCAGGGTCCTGTCTCTTGAGGCGCCTTATGCCTCGGGTCGGATCGATACGTAGCCTCCATGGTCCCACGGGCGGGGACCGTGCACGGGTTTGGGCTGGCCGCGGGGCCACTGGTACCGTGAGTGGCTGTGCCTCATGCCCGCTCGGCGCGGGGCACGTCCCAAGAGATCATCGGTACGGGACCCGTTGGGGGCCCGTACCAGAACCTGAAAAGGCTCATTCGTGGCGAACATCAAGTCCCAGATCAAGCGGATCAAGACCAACGAGAAGGCCCGGCTGCGCAACAAGGCCGTCAAGTCCTCCCTGAAGACCGCGATCCGCAAGGCCCGCGAGGCCGCTGCCGCGGGTGACGTCGAGAAGGCCACCGAGTACCAGCGCGCCGCCGCGCGCCAGCTCGACAAGGCCGTCTCCAAGGGCGTCATCCACAAGAACCAGGCCGCCAACAAGAAGTCGGCCCTGGCCACCAAGGTCGCGTCCCTCAAGGGCTGAGTCAGCCCCGACTTGACCGCCGGAAGGACCAAGAGCGGGCCCTCTCTCATCCGCCCCCGACCGGCACCCCGAGTTCCGTACGCGGCCTGCGTTCGCCACGCGGGTACGGACTCAAGCTGCTCGATCCGTGGGCCCCGCCGCCCCGCCCTTCCCCAGGGCCGGACGGCGGGGCCTCCGGCTGTCCGGGATGGGCCAAGCGCTCTGTCGGATCGGCACAGCCCCGCGCCCCTTCGGGGCGCTGTCGAAACGCGAGGGTCTTCGCCGGGCCTGCTCAGCCGCGGCCTCTTGAGCGTGCCGCTCGGGCGATGGTCACCACCGCTTTCTCCAACGCGTACTCGGGATCGTCCCCGCCTCCCTTCACTCCGGCGTCCGCCTCGGCCACCGCCCGCAGGGCCGCCGCCACCCCGTCGGGCGTCCACCCGCGCATCTGCTGCCGCACCCGGTCGATCTTCCACGGCGGCATCCCCAGCTCCCGGGCGAGGTCGGCGGGCCGCCCGCCCCGCGCCGACGACAGCTTTCCGATCGCCCGCACGCCCTGCGCCAGCGCACTGGTGATCAGCACCGGAGCGACCCCGGTCGCCAGCGACCAGCGCAGCGCCTCCAGCGCCTCCGCCGTACGCCCCTCGACGGCCCGGTCCGCCACCGTGAAGCTCGACGCCTCGGCCCGGCCCGTGTAGTACCGCCCGACGACGGCCTCGTCGATCGTCCCCTCGACGTCCGCGACCAACTGCGCCGCCGCGGACGCCAGTTCCCGCAGATCGCTGCCGATCGCGTCGACCAGCGCCTGGCACGCCTCGGGCGTCGCCGACCGGCCGAGGGTGCGGAACTCGCCTCGTACGAAGGCGAGTCGGTCCGCCGGCTTGGTCATCTTCGGGCAGGCCACCTCCCGCGCCCCCGCCTTGCGCGCGGCGTCGAGCAGCCCCTTGCCCTTGGCTGCGCCCGCGTGCAGCAGCACGAGCGTGATCTCCTCGGCCGGCGCCCCCAGATATGCCTTCACGTCCTTGATGGTGTCGGCCGAAAGATCCTGCGCGTTGCGTACGACCACGACCTTGCGCTCCGCGAAGAGCGACGGGCTGGTCAGCTCGGCGAGCGTGCCGGGCTGTAGCTGGTCCGGTGTCAGGTCACGTACGTCCGTGTCGGCGTCGGCGGCCCGGGCGGCGGCCACCACCTCCCGCACGGCACGGTCGAGCAGGAGGTCCTCCTGGCCCACGGCAAGCGTCACCGGGGCGAGAGGGTCGTCTTGAGCGGTCTTTCTGGCCATCGCACCAAGCATCGCACGCACCACTGACAACGCGGACGTAGAGCGGCTTCAGAGGCGCCAGGCACCGAAGCCGGGGGCGTGGGTGGCGAGGCCGGGGCGTGGGCGGCGGAGCCGGATATGGGAGGGCCAGGAGCGTAGGCCAGGAGTGCAGGCGGCGGGGCCGGTGCAGGCGGCGGGGGGTCGGGTGCCGGGCCTGGGTCGAAGCGGCGGGGGCCGGATGTCGGATTCGGGGCGCCAGGAGCTGATGCAGGGACGGCGGAAAACGGGACCGGGTACCAGGAGCCCAGGCCAAGACGGCGGAAGGCGGACCCCCGAGGCCGAGGCCAAGGCTGCGGGGCCGGGGCCTGATGCCTGGTGTGGGGTGCCGGAGGCCGAAATGGGGGGCCGATGCCGTCGGTTCTGGGTGCCGGGGCGCAGACGCCACCGGGGCCCGGTGGCGGACGTCTGGGCACAAGTGCCGTGGGAACCAGGTGTCGGGAATCAGGGCGCGACTGCCGTTCGAACCGGGTGTCTGGAGCCGTCGGTGGCGACGCCGCCGGTCGGTGTCGAGAAGCGGCGGGAGGCGCCAGTGGTGTCAGGGGTGGGCGTCGTAGGCCGGTGGGGGTTGTCAACGCGTCGCGTGCGGCAAGCCCCGGGGGCTACGGCTCCTCGCGCCAGCCGTCCCACTGTGCCGCGAGCGTGTCCAGTTCCGCCGGGTCCAGCCGGTTCTCCGCGTCCCGCAGAACGACGAGCCACTGCGCGTCCTCGGCGTCGTCCTCGCCGGCCAGTGCGTCCCGCACCAGCTGAGGCTCCTCCGCGACGGCGAACCGTTCCGCGAGCGCCTGCGCCACCTCCCGCGCGGCATCGCGGTCGGGCAGCACCAGCACATGTCTCACATCGCTCACGGAGCCATTGTCCGGCAGCCCGGCCCCACCGGAGCACCGGGGCG
The DNA here is from genome assembly GCF_057537855.1 of Streptomyces diversicolor. Taxonomy (NCBI): domain Bacteria; kingdom Bacillati; phylum Actinomycetota; class Actinomycetes; order Kitasatosporales; family Streptomycetaceae; genus Streptomyces; species Streptomyces diversicolor. The sequence goes on along the minus strand of NZ_BAAJXA010000011.1, from coordinate 75,027 downwards.
CACGTCAGCTCTTGGGCACGAGCTGCACATCCAGGTCGATCTTGATGCTGGGCCCGACCACGGCGATGCCCCGCGCCAGCATCGTCTGCCAGCTCACGGTGAAGTCGTCCCGGTGCAGTTCCGTCCTGGCCCGGCAGGCGGCCCGCACCTCGCCCTCCATCCCGTTGCCGAGCCCGAGGTATTCGGTGTCGAGGGTGACCGTACGCGTCACACCGTGCAGCGACAGCGCGCCGGTGACGGCCCATCGGCTGCCGCCCCGGTGCACACACCGCTCGCTGTAGAACTCCAGCGTCGGAAAGCGCTGCACGTCGAGGAAGTCCGCCGAGCGCAGATGGTCGTCGCGCATCCGCACGTTCGTGTCGATGGACGCCGCGTCGATCACCACGTGCATCGCGGACTGCTCCACCGGATCGGCGATCCGCACCGCCCCGGCGAAGGTGTTGAACCGCCCGTGGATCCGGGCCAGTCCGATGTGCCGCGCGGTGAAGCCGATCGAGGAATGCGTCGGTTCGATCTCCCAGTCGCCCGGCGCCGGCAGATCCGGTCCCGGGGCCACCTGGAGCGTCACATCGCCCAGCGAGGCCAGCGAGTTCTCGCCGACCAGCGTGGTCGCCCGGTAGGGCGCGTAGCCCTCCGCGGAGACCGCGAGCCGGTACTCGCCGGCCGGCACCGTCGTCACGAACGACCCGTAGGGGTCCGTTCCGCCGGTGACCACCGTGCGCCCCATGGCGTCGCTGACCGCGAACTCCGCGTGCGCGACCGGTTCGTGGACCGGGTCGAGGACGCGGCAGCTGAGCACTCCCGCGTCGGGTGGGGTCTTGACCGCCGCGAGCGGGCTCGCCCGGTGCACCCGGTTGGTTCGGTTTCCCAGCCAGCGGCCGAACATCTACGACACCTCTGTGCGCCTCGACATCAAACAGTTGCCGAAGAAGCATTCGATCACTGATGCGGCTTTCGAGGCAACACGCGCCCACATCGCGGGAATCCAGCACATGTGATGGGACTGCGTACAACTGACATCAACTGACCGTCTGTGAACCGAATTAGCCAAGCAGGTTCCTATTTCGCACAGTCAACCCACAGGGAAACTCCCCTCGCCCTGCGGGGGTCTGGTGACCAGACAGGACCGTACGAAGTCCTGGACGACCGGGTCGGTGTCGTCGGCGGGGGCCCAGGCGACGGCGACCCGGCTGGGGCTGACGCCGCTGACCGGGCGGTAGACGATGCCCGGGCGTGCGTAGTAACGGGCGGCGGACTCCGGGGCGAGGGCGATGCCGTAGCCGTTGGCGATCGCGCTGAGCCAGTCGTCGGGCCGGTCGGTGACGGCGCCGATGCGGACCGGGTGGCCCTCGCGTTCGTCGGCGGCCAGCCAGTAGTCACGCCAGGCACCGGATTCCGGGGGTGCCGCCACGAACGGCTCGTCCCACAGGTCCCGGAAGGGGATCGGATCGCGCCCGCTGAGGGGGTGTCCCGCGGGCAGCGCGATCCAGCGCGGCTCGCTGAAGAGCACCGCGAGCCGCAGGTCGTCCTGTCCCGGGAAGGGCAGCCGCAGCAGGGCGACGTCCGTGTCGCCGTCGGCGAGCCCCGCGGTCGGGTCCGACCAGGCGGCCTGTCGCATGTCGGCCCGCCAGCCCGGCCGGCGGCGGGCGAACTCCGCGACGATGCGCTGGGTCGCCTCGTTGGCGGCGCTGGCCATGAAGCCGACCCGCAGAACACGGGCCGCCCGGTCGGCCGTGCCCTTGGTCTCCCGCAGCAGCCGGTCCCAGTCGGCCAGCAGCGCCGGAGCGCGCGCCGCCAGGGTGCGGCCCGGCGCGGTGAGGCTCATCCCGGCCCGGGACCGGGTGAACAGCCGTACCCCGAGCCGGGTCTCCAACTGCTTGATCTGCTTGGTCAGGGCCGGCTGGGAGAGGAACAGGCGCTCCGCCGCACGCGTCAGGCTCCCCGTGTCCGCCACGGCGACGAAGGAGCGCAGCAGCCGGGTGTCCACATCCATTCTTTCAGGTTATAGATGCAGGTATTGGACGCCAAACCGGAGATCTACAAGGCTGGTCGCGACAAGCGGGCAGGGGTCGGGCCGCCGGCCTCCGCGCCACCGGCGCCCCGGCCCGCCCTCACGATGTGCTCGGCCTACAGGGGAGGCATACATGTCCACCGCCTATGTGATCGTCACCGTCGTCGCGATCGCGGCCAACGCCGGGATCGCCCTCGCGGACCTCCTGGGGGCCGGGTTCGTCCTCGCCAACTCGGCCGAGGTGGGTCTGCCGCGGCCCTGGCTCCCGTGGCTCGCCGCGGCCAAGGCCGCCGGGGCGGCCGGACTGCTGCTCGGGCTTCTCGGCGCCCGGCCCCTCGGCGTGGCATCGGCGGTGGGACTCGTGCTGTTCTTCGTCGGCGCCGTCGCCGCACACGTCCGCCTGCGCGTCTACCACAACATCGCCTTCCCCCTCGGCTACCTCGCCCTCGCCGCCACCGCCCTCGCCCTCGCCGTCAGCCACTGAGCGCTCCGCTGGAAATGCCGCGATCTGCCGTCGGTCGTCCGCGGCACCGTCATGGCTGGTCGCTCCCCCAAGTTCTCGGCTCCGCTCGAACAGGGGGGACCCCATCGCGGCCAAGCCGCATATCGACACAGCCCCGCGCCCCTTCGGGGCGCTGTCGCACCGCAGCGGACTTCACTGGGCCTGCTCAGCGCCCGAGGACCGCGCCTCCCGGGCATCGGCGCTCGCCGGATTCGTCAGGATCGCGCTCGCGACGACGTCGAAGAGATGACCGGCGCGTGGCGCGAGCGCGGGCTGATCGCCGAGCCACGCGAGCATGGCCACCAGCGCGAAGAGATCGGCGCCGTCGATATCGCTCCGCGCCACGCCCGCCGCCTGGGCGCGGTCCAGGAGCCGCGCACCTGCCGCGCGCAGGGTGACGCACGAAGCGTGGAGCGCGGATTCGGTGTCCTCGATGGCGGCCGCCATCAGCACGGTCACGCCTCGGTACTCGGTTGTCCACGCGACGCAGTCCCGCAGCCACGAGACGAGAGCGTCCTCGGGCGTGCTCGACGTTTCGAGTTCGGCCGCCTTCGCCGTCAGCTCGTCGAAGTTCGTGCGGAGCAGGGCGTCGAGCAGCGCCTCGCGCGTCGGGAAGTGACGGAACAGCGTCGCGAGCCCCACGCCGGCCCTGCGTGCGATGTCCCGCAGGGAGGTGTCGGCGCCCTGCTCGGCGATGACGGCGCCCGCAACGGCGAGCAGGTGGTCGTGGTTCTTCCTGGCGTCGGCCCGCATCTGTCCCTCTCGGCTGTCCGGCTTGAGCGATCGGCTTGACTCACCGGATCAGTGATCCGTATTCTCGGATCACTGATCCGGATAATTTGGATCACTGATCCGTTAAGCGTAATCCCACGGCGGGGACAGGAGAAGGCGATGCCGACCCACACGATGAGGGCGATCCGGTTGCATGAGCACGGCGGCCCCGAGGTGCTGCGCTACGACGAGGTGCCGATCCCCGAACCGGGGCCGGGCGAGGTGCTCGTTCGCGTGCACGCGGTCGGTGTCAATCCTCCGGACTGGTACCTGCGCGGCGGGCTGACCAGGATGCCCGGGTCGGAATCGACGGTCAGCCTGCCGGTGATTCCGGGGACGGACGTGTCCGGCGTCGTCGAGGCCGTCGCCGCGGACGTGGACGGCCTCGCCGTAGGTGATGAAGTCTTCGGCCTTCTGCGTTTTCCCAGCTTCGACGGCAGCGCATACGCCGAGTACGTGGCCGCGCCCGCGGCGGACCTCGCTCGCAAGCCGGCCGGCATCGACCACGTGCACGCCGCCGGGGCGCCCATGGCAGGGCTGACGGCGTGGCAGTTCCTGATCGAGCTGGGACACGATCACCCGTCGCCCTTCCAGGCGGCGCCGCATCGCCCGACGGCGCTCGACGCCGGCACGACGGTGCTCATCAACGGCGCCGCGGGCGGCGTGGGGCACTTCGCCGTTCAGCTGGCGAAATGGAAGGGCGCACGGGTCATCGCGGTGGCGTCGGGCGGGCATGAGGCGTTCCTGCGCGAACTCGGCGCCGACCAGTTCATCGACTACACCAAGAGCCGGCCCGAAGAGCTCGTGCACGATGTCGACCTCGTGCTCGACACCGTCGGTGGCCCGCACAGCAGTCGCTTCCTGCGCACGCTCAAGCGCGGCGGCGCCCAGTTCCCCGTGTTTCCCGGGGACTTCGACGAAGAGGAGACCGCGAAGCTGGGCGTCACGGTCTCAAGCGCCCAGGTCCGCTCGAACGGCGCGCAGCTCGCCGAACTGGGTCGCCTGCTCGACGCGGGCACGGTGCGCGTCGCGGTGGACAGCATGTTCCCGCTCGCACAGGCCCGAGCGGCCCACGAACGCGCCGCCCGAGGCCACATCCAGGGCAAGATCGCACTCACCGCCGCCTAGAACGCCCTTGGGGCACCGCTGCCTTTGGGTACCGCGAGGCAAGAAGGAAGAAGCCGGTCGAAGAACCCACTCCGACCGGCTCCCATGTCCCGCGTCCCCGTCAGCTGTACACCACCCAGAGCTGCACGTCGATGGGCCTGTTGTCATAGCACCACCAGCTCAGCCACCGGCCGTGGAACTCCCCGTTGGCGCCCACGCTGGTGCACTCGGACAGGGTCGAGTACCTGCCATAGAGCACCGCCGGCCCCGGCGCCTTCAGAAAGTCCCGTGTGGTGGTCACGTGGCCCGCAGCCGATATGGCCGTGGAGGTGGGTGCCGCGGACGATTCGGTCGCGGTGGTGGCGAGCCCCGCCCCGACGGTGGCCATGACGACGGCCGCACTCGCGAACAGACGCTTCATGTACAACTCCCCTGGTCAAAAGTCGTAGCGGCGAGACCTCACCGCCCTGGACCGCCACTCCAAAGTGCCTGCCCGGCCTTGGCCAAACCTTGAAAGAAACTTGCTCCGGGCATGCGCATTCGCCCACCCACAGCGCGGCGGTCGCTTCTCTGCGCGACGGTCCCAGGCGCCCGGTCGAACCGGTCGTAGCCCGGCTGCCCGGGACGCGGAGCCCGTACGTGGTCGCCGGCGGTGCGGATAACCGGTGGTCACGGGTGAGCGCGTCCAGCACAGTGGGGCCATGACGATCTCCGGAGCCCCGTTCATGCCTGGCATCGAGCTGTCTGAGGTCTTCTACGAGGAGGCGGTGGAGCCGATCCTCCGGGATGCGTTTCCCGGGCTGCGACACGCGGCCGCTCGGATCGGCAGCGGTTCTGAAGTGCTGGGCTTCGACACACCGCGGTCCGCAGATCATGAGTGGGGCCCGCGGCTGGAGATCTTCCTGACGGCCGAGGACAAGGCGCAGCACGGTGCCGCGATCCGCCGCACCTTGGCTCATGAGCTGCCGAAGCACGTTCGGGGCTGGCCCACCCACTTCGAGGAGAGCGACGATCCACTGGATCCCGTCGGGCGTATGCAGGTGACCGACGGCCCGGTCAACCATCGCGTGGCCGTGTACGACGTGGACGGATGGTTTTCCGCGCGGCTCGGAGTGCGTTCCGCCGGTGCGGAGCTGACCACTCCTGAATGGCTGGCAATGCCGCAGCAGCGGCTCGCCGAGGCCACGGGTGGGGCGGTGTTCCATGACGGGCTCGGTACTCTCACCGACGTCCGGCGGCGGCTGGAGTGGTATCCGGGCCAGGTATGGCGGTATCTGCTGGCCTGCCAGTGGCAACGCATCTCGCAGGAAGAAGCGTTCGTGGGACGCTGCGCGGAAGTCGGTGACGACATCGGGTCGGCCGTCGTAGCCGCTCGTCTGGTGCGTGATCTGATGCGCCTCTGCCTGCTGCTGGAGCGCCGCTACGCCCCCTACGGCAAGTGGCTCGGCAGCGCCTTCAACCAACTCCCTTCGGCGAAGTCGCTCAAGCCGACTCTTCGTGCCGCGCTGGCGGCGACAGACCACCGGACCCGTGAGGCGCACCTGTGCGACGCCTATGAGTCCGTCGCTGCCTTGCAGAACGCGTCCGGACTCAACACGCCGGTGGACCCGAGGCGGCGGCCCTACCACTCGCGCCCGTTCCAGGTGCTGCGCGCCGAACGTTTCGCGCAGGCTCTCGCGGCGACGGTCACGGACCCGGATCTTCGGACGTCGGCACTTGTGGGAAGCGTGGACCAGTGGGCAGACAGCACTGACCTGCTCAACCGGCCCCAGGCCCTGCAGGCCGCGGCACGCGCTCTCACATCAGAGTGAAGTTAGATCAGCTCCCTTCGCCGAGCCGGATCAGCTCCCTTCGCCGAGCCGGAACAAGCACATCCGGGCCGCTCAGCCGTGGGTCACCCGCAGGGTGGCGGGCGGGGCTCCTGAGCCGGTGACCGCGAGGGGCCCGTCCCGGTCCGTGCGGAGCACCGTCGCGCCCATCGACCGCAGCGCCGCCATGGTCACGGGTGCCGGGTGGCCGTACGGGTTGTCCGCACCGCAGGAGATGAGCGCCACCCGTGGGGACACGACGCGTATCAACTCCGGGTCCTGATGGGCCGAGCCATGATGGGCGACCTTGAGGACGTCCACGCCGGCCAGTCCGGCCACCGCCGGGGATCCGAGCAGCGCCCGCTGGGCCGTCGGTTCCAGGTCGCCGAGCAGCAGCAGCCGCAGCCCGGCCGACCGTACGAGCAGGGTGACGCTCGCGTCGTTGGGACCGTCCGGCTCCGGTCCTGGGCGCGGCCACAGCACCTGCCAGGCGAGCGGTCCGGTGCGTCGCTGTTCCCCGGCGACGGCACGGGTCACCGGAATGTGCCGCCCCGCTGCCTCCCTCCTGACGAACTCCGCCTGCTCGGCGGGCTCTTCATAGCCCGTCGTCTCGATCGCGGCCACCGAGCGCCCACGCAGCACACCGGGCAGACCCGCGACATGGTCGGCATGGAAGTGGGTGAGCACGAGGAGCGGGATGCGGGTGATGCCGAGGTCCCGCAGACAGCGGTCGACGAGCGTCGCATCGGGCCCCGCGTCCACGACCACCGCGCTGCCCTCCCCCGCCGCGAGCACCGTCGCGTCCCCCTGTCCCACGTCGCACATCGCGTACCGCCAGCCGGGCGGCGGCCAGCCCGTAATCACCCGGGTCAGCGGCGCCGGGCGCACCACCAGCAGCAGGAGCAGCAGCGCACACACTCCGCACCACCACGGGCGCCGGGCCAGCCGCCGCCCGACGAAGACCAGGGCGACCGTGAGCGCGGCCAGCAGCAGCGCACCCGTCCAGCCGCCCGGCCAGTCCACCCCCGCGCCGGGCAACGCGGCCCCGGTCCGCGCGACCCTCGCGATCCACTCGGCCGGCCAACGGGCGCACCAGGCCAGTGCCTTCGCCACCGGCATCGCCGGCGGCGCGAGGGCCAGCGCCGCGAACCCCAGGACCGTGGCGGGTGCGATCGCGATCTCGGCGAGCAGGTTGCACGGCACCGCCACCAGGCTCACCCGCGCCGACAGCACCGCGACGACCGGCGCGCACACGGCCTGCGCGGCGGCGGCCGCGGCCAGCGCCTCCGCCGCCCGCCGCGGCACCCCGCGCCGGCGCAACGCCGCGCTCCATCCGGGAGCGAGCACCAGCAGCGCGCCGGTGGCCAGCACCGACAGCAGGAATCCGTAACTGCGGGCCAGCCACGGGTCGTAGAGCACCAGCAGCAGTACGGCCGTCGCCAGCGCCGGGATCAGCGACCGGCGGCGGCCGGTGGCCAGGGCGAGCAGCGCCACGCTTCCGCAGGCCGCCGCCCGCAGCACGCTCGGATCGGGTCGGCACACGACGACGAAACCGAGCGTGAGCGCCCCCGCGAGCAGCGCCGTGGCCCGCAGCGAGAGCCCGAGGCGCGGGGCGATCCCGCGGCGTTCGACGTGCCCGGCCACGCCGGGCGGTCCGACGAGCAGGACGAGCAGGATGGTGAGGTTGCTGCCGGAGACCGCCAGCGTGTGCGTCAGGTCCGTCGCCTTGAACGCCTCGTCCAGTTCCGGGGTGATCCGTGAGGTGTCCCCGACGACCAGGCCGGGCAGCAGCGCCCGTGCGTCGCCGGGCAGTTCGTCGGTCGCCGCGCGCAGTCCGGCCCGCAGCCGGCCGGCCAGCCGCTGCGGCCCGTTCGGCTCGCCCACGACCTCGGGCACGGCCTCCTTCGTCACGCGCAGCACCGCGGCGAGCCCGTCGCCGCCCGTCAGCGCGGGCGCCAGTCGCGCACCCAGCCGCAGCCGAGTGGAGGGCAGCAGCGCCAGCCAGGCCGACCGCGCACCGCGCGGGCCCGCGCCGGTGGTGGCTGACGGTTCCGGGACGCCCGTCCGAGCCGGCCCGTGGCTGTGCGTCCGAGCCGGTGCCGGGACGTCCGCGTCGACCGTCATCAGCACCGGCGCCCGCGTCGTCACGGCCGTCCCGTCGGCGCGTTCCACCCGCCGTACCTCGGCGCGGGCCAGCACGGTGGCCGGGGCGGTGCGATCGCCGCGCACCCGTGGTCTGCTGAGCCAGGGGTCGGAGCCGAGCCGGACCTCCACCGTCACCGTGGCGTACCGGCGGGCCAGTTCGGGCACCGGTCCGCGGCGCGTGTCCGCCCCGTGCAGCCCGGCGGACGCGGCCGCCGCGGCGACGCACAGCAGTACGGCGGCGACCGAGGCGCGCGGCCAGGTCCACCACTCGGGCGCGCGCGCCATCCGCCGTGGTCCCGTGGGCGGGCCCTTCGTCCGCCGGGTCGCACGGCGCCGGCCGGCACCGGTTCCGCGGGTCAGGAGCAGCAGGGCCGCTCCCATCAGAGCGCCGGCCGCGACACCGGCGGTCCACGACGGCGGCGCGTCCAGGGCCAGCGCCGCCGTCGCCCAGGCCGCCAGCGCGGGCGGCACGAGACGCAGGTCCGCCGGCCCCTCCTGGCGGGGGTGCGCGGCGCCGAGCCGGCGTCCGGAGGCGGCGTGCACGGCTGGGCGGCCGGCCCGGCCCGCCGACGAAACCCCTCCCGTCCCGGCGGCCCGGGGCACAGAGGTCTCGGACCCGGCCGGCTCGGGCGCGATGGGCTCAGGCGCGGTGGACTCAGGCGCGATGGACTCAGGAACTGTCCGCTCGGGCGGGGTCCGCTCGGGCGGGGCGCACTCGGGAGCCGTCCGCTCGGGCGAGGTCGGTCGGTGGCTCATGGCTGGACCAGGTTCCTCAGGTCGGCGAAGCGCCGGTCGCCGATCCCGTTGACCTCGCGGAGTTCGTCCACCGAGCGGAACCCGCCGTGCTGCGTGCGGTAGTCGATGATGTGCTGGGCCAGCACGGGGCCCACGCCCGGCAGGGTGTCGAGCTGGTCCACGGTGGCCGAGTTCAGGGAGACGGGGGTCGCGGGGCCGGCCGCCCCCGCGACGGCGCCCGCCCGGCCGGGCACGGACGCCCCACCTGCTGCGGGGCCGGCCGCCGCGGCGGGAGCGCCGACCACGATCTGCTCGCCGTCCACGAGGAAGCGGGCCCGGTTGAGGCCGTCGGTGTCGGTTCCCGGACGCACGCCGCCCGCTGCGGTCAGCGCATCGACGACCCGCGAACCCGAGGGCAGCCGATGGATTCCGGGCTTGCGCACCTTGCCGCTGACGTCGACCACGATCTCCGCGCCCGCCGTCCCCGGAGCGGCCCCGGCCGAGCCGCCCGCGCCGATACCACCGCCGTGCCCCGGCTTCTCGCCGTCCTCATCCGCCGCGCCTTCCTCCCCCGCGTTCTCCGCCGCGAACGGGGCCTCCGCCCGCACCACTTGGGGTGCGCGCACCGACTGGGTGCGGCCGGCCCAGAAGTGCAGCACGGCGAACACCGCGACCGCGGCGACCAGCACCGCGAGCGCGATCGCACCGCGTCGCTCCAGCCCGCACCTGGCCTGCAACCACAGCGGCATACGCTCCCGCAAGGCGGTCCCCGCGCGCTCCCGCCAGCCCGGCACGGCGGACCCGATCGGGACGCCCGCCCGGAGGGAGTCCCCCTCATCCCGGCCGTCCAGGTGGTCCGGGCCGTCCGGGTCATCCGGGTCGCCCGCGTCCGGCGGCGCGGCCATGGCTGCCGTACGCGCCGGACTCGGCCCCGGCGCCCCGCCGGTCCCAGCCGCCGGCGCCTTCGCCGCCGCCGTACGCCCAGGGAAGGGTGCGCCCGGCGGGCCGTGGCCCGACTGCCGGCGTTCGCCCATCTCCCGGCGTTCGCCGGGCGCACGGTCCTTCTCCGGTTCCTGGCGTGCTCCGTGCGCCGGGTATCGGATCCGCACCCGCTCCCGTGGTTCCCCGGTGTGCTCGCCGAAGAGGAGTTCCGCGCGGCGGCGCAGTTCCTCCGCCGGTGCGTGGCGGTGGCGTGGTGGACGGCGGACGGGTGGGCGGCGGTGCCGGGTGCGGCCGTCGGAGGCGGGGCCGCGGCCCGGGCCGCTGGTCGCGGTCGTGATGCGTGAGCGTGATCGAAGTGACATGCGACGAGGATCGGGCATTCCGCCACTTCGCGATGATCTTGGTCAATTCCCGGGGACTACCGCCCGGTTGTGGAAAACCCCGTCACCCACACGAGTGTCACAGCCCGCGCCGGCATGTCACGGACCTCACCGCGGTGAGACGACGGCGCCCAGCAGCCCGGGCCCGGTGTGCGCGCCGATCACCGCCCCGACCTCGCTCACATGCAGCTCGGCCAGCCCCGGCACCCGCGTCCGCAGCCGATCGGCCAGGGCCGATGCCCGGTCGGGGGCGGCGAGATGATGAACGGCGATGTCGACGTCGGCGCCGCCCGCACGGTCGGCGACGATCTCCTCAAGGCGGGCGATCGCCTTCGACGCCGTACGCACCTTCTCCAGCGGTTCGATCCGGCCGCCCTCCAGTTGCAGCAGCGGCTTCACGGCGAGTGCGGAGCCCAACAGGGCCTGCGCGGCGCCGATACGGCCGCCGCGACGCAGATAGTCGAGCGTGTCGACGTAGAAGTAGGCGCAGGTGCCCGCGGCCCGTTTCTCGGCCGCCGTGACCGCCTCGTCCACGGTGCCGCCCGCCTCCGCCGCCTCGGCCGCGGCGAGCGCGCAGAAGCCGAGGGCCATCGCGACCATCCCGGTGTCCACCACCCGCACCGGCACGGGTGCCTCGCGGGCCGCGGCGACCGCCGCGTCGTACGTGCCCGACAACTCGGCGGACAGATGCAGCGAGACGATGCCGGCGGCGCCGGACTCGGCGACCCTGCGATAGGTTTCCGCGAACATCGCCGGGCTCGGGCGTGAGGTGGTGACGGGGCGTCGCTTCTGCAGTGCCTGGGCCAGGAAGCGGGTCGAGACCTCGGTGCCCTCTTCGAGCGCCTGGTCGCCGAGGACGACGGTCAGGGGTACCGCGGTGATGCCGTGCCGATCCATCGTCAGGGGCGGCAGGTAGGCCGTTGAATCGGTGACGATCGCGACATGGCGGGACATGAGCTGGAGGTTACCTGGCGTATCGCCCGCACTGCAGCCCGACCCCTCCGGCCTCGGCCGGAACCGGCGGGTTCAGGTGGTGCTCTCGGGCCGGGGCTTCTTCTGCCAGGGGTAGGCCGGACGCGGGCCCGGCGGGGTGATGGCGGGCCGGTTCGGTTCCGCGGCCGGTTCGGACCGCGGGGTCTGGGGCCAGGTCTGCGGGCCGTGGCCACCGTCGGCCGCGGGGGCGTCGGGCCATGAGGGCGCCGGGGTGCCCGACTGCCGGCCCGGGTGCGGCGGTGCGGCGGAAGGGTCCGGTTCGTCATGCTGCCAGTGCCGCAACGCGCCGGTCTCGACGTCGATCTGTGCGCTCAGCGCGTCCAGGTCGTCGTCGGTGAAGCGGTGGGCACGGTCCCGGGCGGCCCAGCGCAGCGAGTCCGCGGACCGGGTGATCCGTTCGGTGCGGCCGCGCAGTTCGGGCAGGCGCGCGGCGAGTTCGGCCCGGTCCGGCTCGGACTCCAGGCGCTTGAGTTCGGCGTCCAGTTCATGGCCGTGTGCGCTCAGCCGCTCGAAGAGTCCGAGGGACTCCTTCAGCGACGCGTCCTCCACCACGCCCGCGTGCAGGGCGTCCCGCGTGGCCCGCATCGAGGTGCGCAGGTCGAGCCGGAGCTTGGCGATCTCGCTGGCCGGGCCGAGCTGGGCGAAGGACTTGGCGCGCAGGGTGTGGTCCTCGACGGTGCGGCGGGCCTGGGTGACCGTGCGGTCGACGCCCCGTTTGGCCGCGCCGATCACCTTGATCGTGGCGTACCCGCCGAGGACGACGAAGAGCAGGAAGAGCACGGCGAACACTGTGATCACTGTTTCCACGACGCTCCTCCTCCGGCCTCACGGCGCTACCCGCCCCGCTCCTCCACGGTAAACGCAGCGAGCAGGCCCGGGGTTCCGAAAAACCCCGAACCTGCCCGTAGGGGATGCCCCGGAGGCGGTGACCGGCGCGTTCAGGCGGGGACGATGTTCACCAGCTTGGGCGCGCGCACGATCACCTTGCGGACATCGGCGCCGTCCAGCGCGGCGACGACCTTCTCGTCGGCCAGCGCCACCTTCTCCAGTTCCTCCTCGGAGATGGACGGCGGGACCTCCAGGCGGGCCTTGACCTTGCCCTTGACCTGAACGACGCAGGTCACGGTCTCGTCGACGACGTAGGCGGGATCGGCGACCGGGAAGTCGCGGTGCACGACGGAGTCGGTGTGGCCCAGGCGGTGCCACAGTTCCTCGGCGATGTGCGGGGCCAGCGGGGCGATCATCAGCACCAGCGGCTCGGCGATGGTGCGCGGGACCGCTCCGCCCGTCTTGGTCAGGTGGTTGTTCAGCTCCGTGACCTTGGCGATGGCGGTGTTGAAGCGCATGCCCTCCAGGTCCTGGCGCACGCCGTCGATCGCCTTGTGCAGGGCGCGCAGCGTGTCCTCGTCGGGCTCGGCCGCGGTGACGGTGACCTCGCCGGTGGTCTCGTCGACGATGTTGCGCCACAGCCGCTGCAGCAGCCGGAACTGGCCGACCACCGCGCGCGTGTCCCAGGGCCGGGACACGTCCAGGGGGCCCATCGCCATCTCGTACAGGCGCAGCGTGTCGGCGCCGTACTCGGCGCAGATCTCGTCGGGGGTCACCGCGTTCTTCAGGGACTTGCCCATCTTGCCCAGCAGGCGGGTGACCTTCTCGCCCCGGTAGTAGTAGGCGCCGTCGCGCTCCTCCACCTCGGCGGCCGGCACCGCGATGCCCCGGCCGTCCCGGTAGACGTATGCCTGGATCATGCCCTGGTTGAACAGCTTGTGGAACGGCTCGGCCGAGGAGACATGTCCCAGGTCGTACAGGACCTTGGACCAGAAACGGGCGTACAGCAGGTGCAGCACGGCGTGCTCGGCGCCGCCGACGTACAGGTCGACGCCGCCGTGCGGCATGCCCTCGCGCGGGCCCATCCAGTAGCGCTCGATCTCGGGGTCGACCAGCTGCCGGTCGTTGTGCGGGTCCAGGTAGCGCAGCTCGTACCAGCAGGAGCCGGCCCAGTTGGGCATGGTGTTGGTCTCGCGGCGGTACTTCTTCGGTCCGTCGCCCAGGTCCAGGGTGACGTCGACCCACTCCTCGTTGCGCGACAGCGGCGTCTCGGGCTGGGTGTCGGCGTCGTCCGGGTCGAAGGTGCGCGGCGAGTAGTCCTCGACCTCGGGCAGTTCCAGGGGCAGCATCGACTCGGGCAGCGCGTGGGCGATGCCGTCCTCGTCGTAGACGATCGGGAAGGGTTCGCCCCAGTAGCGCTGGCGGCTGAACAGCCAGTCGCGCAGGCGGAAGTTGACGGTGCCCTCGCCGATGCCCCGGCGTTCCAGCCATTCGGTGACGCGTGCCTTGGCGTCGGCGACGGGCAGGCCGTCCAGGGAGATGTCGTCGTTCGAGGAGTTGATGATCTTCGCGTCGTACGACGCGAAGGCGTCCTCCCACGTCGAGGTGTCGGTGCCGCGGCCGTCGGTCGGCTCGACGATGCAGGTGATCGGCAGCTCGAAGGCCCGCGCGAACTCGAAGTCGCGCTGGTCGCCCGCCGGTACGGCCATGATCGCGCCGGTGCCGTAGCCCATCAGGACGTAGTCGGCGATGAAGACGGGGATCCGCTCGCCGTTGACCGGGTTGGTGGCGAAGGCGCCGGTGAAGACGCCGGTCTTGTCCTTGGCCTCGGCCTGCCGCTCGACGTCCGACTTGGAGGCGGCCTGGGCGCGGTAGGCGGCGACGGCCTCGGCGGGGGTCGCGTGGCCGCCGGTCCACACCTCGTGGGTGCCCTCGGGCCAGGTGGCGGGGGTGAACTTCTCGACCAGCGGGTGCTCGGGCGCCAGCACCATGTAGGTCGCGCCGAACAGGGTGTCCGGGCGCGTGGTGAAGACCGTGATGTGCTCGCCGTCGATCGGGAAGTCGACGCGGGCGCCTTCGGAGCGGCCGATCCAGTTGCGCTGCTGCAGCTTGATGGCCTCGGGCCAGTCCAGCTCGTCCAGGTCCGCCAGCAGCCGGTCGGCGTACGCGGTGATGCGCATGTTCCACTGGCGCAGCTTGGCCTTGAAGACCGGGAAGTTGCCGCGTTCGGAGCGGCCGTCGGCGGTGACCTCCTCGTTGGCCAGCACGGTGCCCAGGCCGGGGCACCAGTTGACGGGCGCGTCGGAGGCGTAGGCCAGCCGGAAGCCGCCCAGTACGTCGGCGCGCTCGGTGGCGGTCAGCTCCTGCCACGCGCGCGTGTGGCCCGGCACGGCGCGCTCACCGGACTCGAACTGGGCGATCAGCTGGGCGATCGGGCGGGCCTTGCCGGCCTCGTCGTCGTACCAGGAGTTGAAGATCTGCAGGAAGATCCACTGGGTCCACTTGTAGTAGTCCGGGTCGATCGTGGCGAACGACCGGCGCTTGTCGTGGCCCAGGCCCAGCCGGCGCAGCTGGGACTTCATGTTCGCGATGTTGGCCTCGGTGGACACGCGCGGATGCGTGCCGGTCTGCACGGCGTACTGCTCGGCGGGCAGGCCGAAGGCGTCGAAGCCCAGGGTGTGCAGGACGTTGTGGCCGGTCATCCGCTGGAAGCGGGCGAACACGTCGGTGGCGATGTAGCCCAGGGGGTGGCCGACGTGCAGGCCCGCACCGGAGGGGTACGGGAACATGTCCATGATGAACTTCTTGGGCCTGGCGACCGTCGCGGGGTCGCCGGCCAGGTCACCCGTCGGGTTCGGCGCGGCGTAGGTGCCCTCGGCGTCCCAGAAGTCCTGCCAGCGTGCCTCGATCTCGGCGGCCATGGCGGCCGTGTAGCGGTTCGGCGCTGCCTCCGCCGACGCGGCGGCAGCGGCAGCGGGGTTCGTCTCGCTCATGATCCTCAAAGCTCCATCGGTCGTCTCTGCCTGCGGAAACGAAAAATCCCCTCGCACAGGAGGGGATGCCGCGCCGATGCCGACCACGGTACTCACCGGCGGTCGGGACTGATCAGCGCGGCCCGCTAAGCAGAAGGCGTACGGCACGCATGGCGTCAGGGTACCGCAGGGCTTGAGCAAGCCGCGACGCGCTTCCGTATGCCTGGTTGACCCGACGAGCACGGAATGAGGTTCACGTATTACTTCGCGTAACAGTCGCTAACGGACGTCACAACAGTCGCATTGTCCTTTGATAACAACGCAATAACTCAAACCTCGTACTGATCGGTATGACGCCGCTTAGAGTGCGGCAGCGGGACCGCTCACCCGGACTGCTCGGAGTTACCCCCCATGAACCCTCGTCGTAGTAACAGTTCCCTCCCCAAACCGGGCCGGTCGGCCTATGGGGTGGCGACCGCCGTCGTCCTGCTCCTCATACCCGTGGTCGTGCTGCTCGGAGGCAACTGGCTCCAGGAATTCCTCAACTTCGGCGCGGGAGTCCTGTCCCTCGTCTGCCTGACCTCCTCGGTGATCTGGGGTCTCGTCGCCCAGGACCGGCTCATCCTCAACACCCGGCAGCGGATCGTCGCCCAGGGCATCCACCGCGTGACCGCCGTCGCGTCGATCGCCTTCCTCCTGGTGCACATCACGATCAAGCTGGCCCTGGACCACACGGTCCTGATCGCCGCCGTGATCCCCTTCAGCCTCGGCGTCACGGGCAGCGCCGGGCTGATCGGCCTCGGCTCCCTGGCCGCCCTGCTCATGATCTTCGTGGGAGTCACCGGCGCGCTCCGCAACCAGTTCGCGTCCCCGGCCCCGGTCGCGGCGCGCTGGCGTGCCATGCACATGCTGGCCTACCCCGCCCTGTGCGCGGCCCTGATCCACGGCCTGTTCGCGGGCCGCCCGGCCAAGACGTTCTTCATGGTGTCCTACGAACTGTGCCTGGCCGGGGTGATGGCCGCCCTCGCGTTGCGCGCGGCGCCGCGCCCCTTCAAGCGCAAGGTCGCCGACCGGATCGTCGCCGTACTCGGCAGCGAGGAGCGCGGCGCGGGCCGCGACGACCTGGAGGCGAGCCGGGCCCGCCTGAGCGAGGGCGGCGCCACGCTGCCCGGCTACGAGAAGCAGTCCGCGTACGCCGACGCCACCGCCTCCGCGCGACGCGCCCCGGCACCGCAGTACGACGCCCAGGCCGCTCCCGGCGCCCCGGACGCCCCGGCCGGCTTCGCGGCCGCCTACCGGGCCGTCTCGACGCCGCAGCGGCCCCAGCAGCCCTTCGCGGCCGACCAGACCGCACGCATGGACCTGCCGCCCGATCTGCGGGCCACGGAGGCGATACCGCGCACGGACGCCCCGTCGAGCACGTCGGGCAGCTGGCCGATCCCGTCCCCGCCGCCGGTCGGCGAGGCGCCCCCGTCGGCGTACGACCCGCTCCAGGACACCGGATACAACATCCCGGTCTACGGCAATCCGGGCACCGGCGGCTACGCCGGCAGTGACGTGTACGACACCGGTGAGACGAACACCCGCTACGGCACGTACAACCGCAATGACACGTACAACAGCGGTCCCGCCACTGAACCATTGCCCGGCGCGTCGTTCGACGCACCGGGTTCGGGCGAACCTTGGAACACGCCTTCCGGAGGCTACAGGTGAACGAGGCCCTGCCCGACGTCCCAGAAGTCCGCGTGGTCGGCCTTCCCCAGCTCACGTCGGGCTTCGACCTTGTCGAACGGCTCGATCTGCCCATGCATCTGAAGGTGCACGGGCCGCTCGAACCCATGGGCGGCGAGCAGCTCGCGCAGCTCGCCGAACGCATCAACCTGAAGGGCCGCGGCGGCGCGGGCTTCCCCTTCCACAAGAAGCTGCGCTCGGTCGCCGAATCGGCGATCAAGCGCGGCGTTCGGCCGGTCGTCGTCGTCAACGGAAGCGAGGACGAACCGGCCTGCCGCAAGGACACCGTGCTCATCAACCGTGCCCCGCACCTGATCCTGGACGGGGCGCTGCTGTGCGCCGAGGCGCTGGGCGCCCGCACACTCGTGGTGGGCGTCACCCGTGAGTCCACCCAGCGCTCCATGGAGGCCGCCCTCGCCGAGCGCGGCCTCAGCAACAGCCGGCGTTCGGCGCTGCGCGCGAGCGTGCAGCGCAACCCGGTCCGCATGGTCACCGGCGCCGCCGCGTCGCTGATCCGCTCCATCGACGGGGGCCCGGCGATCCCGCCCGGCCGCAAGATCAGCGCCTCGCTGAGCGGCGTCGGCGGCGCGCCCACCCTGCTGTCCAACGCCGAGACGTTCGCCCAGCTGGCGATCGCCGCCCGCATCGGTCCCGACCGCTACGGCAACACCGGCCTGTACGACGAGCCGGGCACCGTCATGCTGACCGTCTCCGGCGCGGTCGCCCGCCCCATGGTGATCGAGGTCCCCACGGGCGTGCCCCTGCGCTACGTCCTGCAACTGGCGGGCGCCCCGCCGGTACCGCAGGGCGTGTTGACCGGCGGCTACCACGGCAAGTGGATCGACGCGGCCACCGTCAACGAGGCGGTCGTCTCGCGCAACTCCCTGGACGCCGTGGGCGGTTCGCTGGGGGCGGGCGCGATCCTGCCGATCAGCCAGGAGACCTGCCCGCTGGGCGAGTCGCTGCGCGTGGCGCAGTGGCTCGCCGAGGAGAGCGCGGGTCAGTGCGGTCCCTGCTACCTCGGCCTGCCCGCCGCCGCGCGCGGCATGGAGGACATCCTCAACGGCGGCGGACCGGCCGCCCTGGAAGCGCTCAAGCAGGTCGCGAAGAACGTGAAGCGGCGCGGCGCCTGCTCGCACCCGGACGGCTCGGCGATGTTCCTGGAGTCGACCGTCAAGGCGTTCACCGACGACCTCGCCGCGCACGTCCTCGGAAACGGCTGCGGACGGCCCGTGGAGGGCGTTCTGCCGCTCTTCGAGGGCGGCAGGGCCCCCACGGGCATCCCGGGCGGCGGGGAGGCCGAGGAGACCGGCCCGAGCCGCCAGAAGATCTACGTCGACTGGACGCTGTGCCGGGGCCACGGGCTGTGCGCGGACATCCTCCCGGAGGTCTTCGAACTGGGCGCCGACGGATTCCCGACCGTCGCGCAGGCACAGGTGCCCCGGTACGCGGAGGCCAAGGCGCTGCGCGCGGTGCGCCGCTGCCCCGCGCTGGCGCTGCGCATCGAGGAGGACACCCGCTCCCAGGCGCCGTCGCGCAACCTTCCGGTCCTCTCCCAGGGCCGCGGCCGCCGCGCCCTCGGCCGCTGAACACGACCGACGGCGGGTCACCCCGGTCCGGGGGACCCGCCGTCGCACGGCACCAGGCGTCGTACACGCCGAAGGCGGACCATCCGTTCGGATGATCCGCCTTCTACTCCTGTGGAGCTAAGGAGAATTGAACTCCTGACCTCCTGCATGCCATGCAGGCGCTCTACCAACTGAGCTATAGCCCCTTGTGGTCCCGCGGCCGAGCCGCTTGTCGACCGTGCCGCCCGGTTCCCCCGGCGGCGACGCCAACATTACACGGTCGACGGGGCGCAGCACCAAATCGTTTCCTTTCTGCCCCGGTATGGGGGCTAGTGTCGGCCTTCGTGACCGTGACCGCGTCCTCCGGAGCCCGTCTTCCTGTGCCGGTCGCCCTGGGGGCGTGCCTGGTGTCCTTCGCCGCGTTCTGGACCGCGCAACGGGCCGCCCAGGTGTCGATGATCGACCTGATGGTGTACCGGGCGGAGGGGGCGGCCGTCCGCGCGGGAGGCGATCTGTACGCCCTGCGGGCGACCGAGGCCCGGCTGCCCACCACCTACCCGCCGTTCGCGGCCCTGCTGTTCACTCCGCTGACCCTCCCGGACACCGCGCTCCTGCGGACCCTGGCGACGCTCGGGAACCTCCTGCTCCTGGTGGCGTTCGTACGGCTGTCGCTGGAACTCGTCGGGCACACGCGCGTACTCGGACACACGCGCGTACTCGTCCACGCGCGCGTGGAGGGCGTCTGCTGGATCGCGGCGGTGGCCGTGTGGTGCGAGCCGGTCTGGACGACGCTGCGCTACGGACAGGTCAATCTGCTGCTCGCCGTCCTGGTGCTGTGGGATCTCGCCCGCCACCGCCCGGGCGACCGCAACCGCTGGGCGGGCGCCGGGCTCGGGCTTGCCGCCGCGGTCAAGCTGACGCCCGCGCTGTTCGTGGTCCTTCTGGTCGCCACCGGCGTCGCGGCCCGGCTCCGGGGCGGCGACGGAGGGCCGTGGCTGCGGCACGCGCGCGGGGCGGCCGTCGCCTTCGCCGCGGCGACCCTGCTGGCGGCGGCCGTGCTGCCGAACGACTCATGGCGCTTCTGGACCGGCATGGTGTTCCGCGCCGACCGGGCGGGCCACGCGGAGGACACCGCCAACCAGGCCCTGCGCGGCGTGCTGGCACGACTGCTGCACACGCCGGATCCTGGCGCCTGCTGGGCCCTGCTGGCGGCCGTGACGGCCGTCGCCGGGCTGTGGGTGGCGGTCGCCGCGGAGTTGCGGGACCGGCGCTCCTGGGCGGTGGCCGCCTGCGCGGTGACGGCGCTGCTGATCAGCCCGGTGTCGTGGTCGCACCACTGGGTGTGGTGCGTACCCGTGGTACTGCTGCTGTGGACGCACGGCCGCCGGGCGCCGGCCGCGGGCACGCTGGTGGTGTTCTGCTCGTACGCCCTGTGGTGGGTGCCGCACGGCGACGGGCGGCACGAGTTGCACCAGGGCGGAGCGGAGTTGACGCTGTCGGCCCTCTACGGAGGCTTCGGTCTGCTCTTCCTCGCGCTCGCCGGACATCGTTGCCGGGCCCGGCGAGCGGTGGTCAGGCCGTGACGAACGAATAGAACCGCTTGAGGGTGCAGTGTTCCTCCAGAAGACGGCCGTAGATCGGCTCGCCCTCCAGTTCGCGGTACGTCTCGATCGGGTCGCCTTTTATGATCAGCGCCCGCGCGCATTCCTCGCACCAGTACTGGTACTCGGGGTTGATCGGTTCCATGTCGCGGACGATCGGCGTACCGCTCCCGCACCAGTCGCACTTCCGCCGGTGTGCACCCATCGATCAGCTCCAGCTGTGGCCGCAGGCCGTGCACACGTAGGAGATTCCGCCGTTGTCGCCCAGGACTTGGGCCACGTGCGCGGAACCGCAGGAAGGGCAGCTGAGCCGGGTGGCCGTGTCCCGTATCAACGCCGCGTCGAGGAGGTGGCCGCCCTCCTCAAGGATGCTCGCAGGCATCGCTACTCCCTCCCGTCGGGCCGCGCCCCCTTCCGGCCGTTTGATTCTGCCACGGCCGGACCAATACGGTCAGCGACGCCTCAGTACCAGTCCGGACACGGCAGCCGCCGCGGCCGGTCCGGCCGGCGCCCGTGCGCACGCTCAAAGCGCCTCCGCGGAGGTATACGCCCGCGGGGCCCCAAGTGACTCAAGCCGGTGCGACAACAGTGCGCCGAACCACACCGCCCAGCCGGCCGCCCCGGCCTGCGCCCGACGGCCGGGCCATACAAAAGCGCCCCGTCGTCGGACGGGGCGCGTTGTGGTGATCTCAATGTGTGTGGAGCTAAGGAGAATTGAACTCCTGACCTCCTGCATGCCATGCAGGCGCTCTACCAACTGAGCTATAGCCCCTTGCGCCACGCGGCGGAGCCGCATGGTGTCCCGCCCCGCTCGGCGGGGCGAACAAGAAGAACTTTAGCCTGCGACCTGCCGGAAAGTGAAATCCAGGTCCGGGCCCGGGCCGGGCTCAGTCGTCGTCGCCGAGGACGGGCTCCGGGAGGGTGCCCGCGTTGTGCTCCAGGAGGCGCCAGCCGCGGGCGCCTTCGCCGAGGACCGACCAGCAGCAGTTGGACAGACCGCCGAAGCTCTCCCAGTGCCGGGCCTCCAGGCCGAGGAGTCGCCCGATGGTGGTGCGGATGGTGCCGCCGTGGCTGACCACCACGAGCGTGCCGTCCTCGGGCAGCTTCTCGGCGTGCCGCAGCACGACGGGGGCCGCCCGGTCGGCGACCTCGGTCTCCAGTTCGCCGCCGCCGCGCCGGACCGGCTCGCCGCGCTTCCACGCGGCGTACTCCGCGCCGTACCGGTCGATGATCTCCTCGTGCGTCAGCCCCTGCCAGACGCCCGCGTAGGTCTCGCGCAGCGCCTCGTCCGGGGTGACGTCGAGGCCGGTGAGCGCGGACAGCTCGGCGGCCGTGTGCGCGGCCCGCCGCAGGTCCGAGGCGACGATCGCGTCGGGCCGCAGGGAGGCGAGCAGCCGGGCGGCGCGGCGGGCCTGGCCGACGCCGGTCTCGGTCAGCTCGACGTCCGTGGTGCCCTGGAAGCGGCGCTCCACGTTCCACGCGGTCTGGCCGTGCCGCCACAGGATGATGCGCCGTCCCCGGCCGGTGCGGCCGGTCACCTCGCCGGTGGCGCTCATCGCCACTCCCCGCCCGCCTCGGCCGCCTCCTCGGCGGCCTGCAGCCGTGCGTGCTCCTCCGCCTTGCCGCGGGTGGCCTTGGCGTCGGCCGGCAGCTCGATCTCGGGGCAGTCCTTCCACAGCCGCTCCAGGGCGTAGAAGACGCGCTCCTCGCTGTGCTGGACGTGGACGACGATGTCGACGTAGTCGAGCAGCACCCAGCGGGCCTCGCGATCGCCCTCGCGGCGCACCGGTTTGGCGCCGAGTTCCTTCTGGAGCCGCTCCTCGATCTCGTCGACGATGGACTTGACCTGGCGGTCGTTGGGCGCGGAGGCCAGCAGGAAGGCGTCCGTGATCGACAGCACATCGCTCACGTCGTAGGCGATGACGTCGTGGGCGAGCTTGTCGGCGGCCGCCTGGGCGGCGGTGTTGACGAGTGCGAGGGAACGATCGGTGGCGGTCACTACAAGGCTGGCTTTCGGTCGGGGGCACAGGTCGGCTGCGGTGTGGCGGCGACCCCGACTCGGCACGGCCCGTCGGCGGTCACTCGCCATCAAGGGTCTCACGGACCGCCCGGGGCACCCCACGTGATTATCGGATCACCTGGGGTGCATGCCCCGCACCGAAGTGCCCGCGCCACGCCTGGGGTCCCCCGCGCGGCCTTCCAGTGCCGTCCGTCAGGAGGACGACGGCTTGTAGTCCTGGCCCAGGACCACCGAGACGTCGGCGTTCGAGGCGACCGTGCCCTTCGTCACGGCGCCGTCGGGCAGGCCCAGGGTCTTGGCGACCTCCGTGGCGTCGTCCTTGTGGGCGGCGTCGGAGTAGAGCACCTTCGAAGCGGCCTCTGCGGCGTCCGCGGTGCCGCCCTCCAGGAAGGTGAAGCCGCCGTTGAGGAGGACCACGCGGGCCTTGCCGGTGTTGTCCTTGACGCCGGTGGCGTTCTGCACGGAGACCCGGACGGCCGAGCCCTGTTCGGGGCTCTTCGCGGTGCCGCCGAGGATGTCCTTGACGACGCCGGCGCTGGTCTGGGCGCTGAGCGTGCCGTCGGACTGCACGGGCAGCAGGGCCGTCTGGTAGTCGCCGCCCTTGGCGAGATCGGCGAGCCTCGCGAGGAAGGCGCCGAGGTTCTTGTCGGACAGCGGCGGCTCGATGATCTGCCCCAGCGTCTGCACGGTGACGGTCGCGGCCTCGGCGTCGGAGGACATCTTGCGCAGCACGCCCTGCAGGACCTGGCCGAACCGCTCCAGCTGGGCGTTCTCGGCCTCGCCGGAGCCGCGGTAGGTGGCGTAGGCGACGGCCGCCTTGCCGCCGAGGGTCTGGCTCTTGCCCTTGTGGACGAGCGGGGCGCTGCCCTTCTTCTTGCCGTCCGGGTCGGGGACGTCGGTGTTGGTGTCGATGTCGATGTTGCCGACGAGTTCGACGAGGTTCTGCAGGTAGGGGGTGTCCAGCCGCCAGGTGCCCTCGATGTTCGTGCCGAGGACGGTGTCGAGCTGGTCGCGGGTGCCTCCGGAACCGTCGTCGTCGACCGACTTGGCGAGGGTGGTCACCGCGCCGGAGTCGTCGGACAGGCTGAGGGAGTTCGGCAGCAGGACGGTGGTGGCCTGCTTGGTGGTGGTGTTGTCGACGAGCAGCGCCGTGGAGGTGCCGCCCTTCGCGGTGTTGTGCAGATGGACGACGATCACATCGCGCTTCTGGGCGCCGGTCGCCGTCGCGGTGCCGGAGTCGGCGTCCGACGAGGACAGGCCGGGCAGCTTTCCGGCGTACCAGAGGTAGCCGACGCCGCCGGCCGCGACCAGGGCGAGGACGACGACCAGGGCGATGACGCGGCTGCGGGCGCGGCGGCGGGCCTCCTCGCGGCGTTCGGTGCGGTTCTCGGTGAACTTCAGCCAGTCGATGACGTCCTCGGAGTCACCGTCCGGCTCCTCCACGAAGGCGAACTGCTCGGTGCGGTAGTCCCGTTCGCGGCCCGCCGGGGATTCGTCCGGCACCTCGGACGGGCCGGGCTGCTGCGGGATGTGGGCGGTCTGCTCGGCGACCCGGGGCTGCTGCTGGGCGCCCGCCGCCGGCTGCCCGTAGGCGTCGTAGGCGGCGGTGCCGCCCGCGGTGGGCGTCCCGCCGGTGCCGTACGGGTCGTAGACGGAGTCGTAGGAGTCGTACGGCGGCGGCACGGGCTGCTGCTGCCCGGTCGCGTACGGGTCGTAGCCGTAGCCCTGCTGCTGCGCGTACGGGTCGTACGCCTGCTGGGGGGCCTGCTGTGCCGGGATCTGGCGGTACACGGGCCGCCCGTACTCGTCGTAGCCGACGAGCTCGTACTGGTCGCCCCCGTACCCCGGGTCGTATCGGTCGTTCACCGGTGCCCCTCTCGGCTCACTCGCCGCGGTACAGCTCGCGCTTGTCGATGTAGCGCACGACTCCGTCCGGCACCATGTACCAGATGGGATCGCCCTTGGCGACTCTCGCACGGCAGTCTGTGGAGGAGATGGCCAGCGCGGGAACCTCGACGAGCGAGACGCCGCCCTCCGGAAGTCCGGCGTCGGTCAGGTGGTGGCCGGGGCGGGTGACCCCGATGAAGTGCGCGAGGGAGAACAGTTCCTCGGTGTCCCGCCAGGTCAGCAGCTGGGCGAGGGCGTCGGCACCGGTGATGAAGAAAAGATCCGTGTCCGGGTTGAGCGCGCGCAGGTCACGCAGGGTGTCCACGGTGTATGTGGGGCCGCCGCGGTCGATGTCGATGCGGCTGACCGAGAACTGGGGGTTCTCGGCGGTCGCGATGACCGTCATCAGATAGCGGTCCTCCGCCGGCGAGACCTTGCGGTGGGACTTCTGCCAGGGCTGGCCGGTGGGCACGAACACCACCTCGTCGAGGTGGAACTGCGCGGCGACCTCGCTGGCCGCCACCAGGTGCCCGTGGTGGATCGGGTCGAACGTTCCGCCCATGACGCCGAGACGGCGCTTGCCCGAGTGCGCGGGGCCGCCGCCCGGACGGTCCTGCGGGGTCCGCACCGTGCCGCTCGTCGCGTCGACCGCCGGACCGGTAGGCATGTCCTGCTCTCCCATGCGTGCAGACCCTACCGGCCCGGTCCACGGGGTCCGCCCGTCAGACCCCCGGGTACGGCTCCCGGGACGGGCCGCCGGGTTCAGCGGTCGCGGTTGAAGCGGGTGGTGATCCACAGCAGGAGCAACAGGATGAGCAGCGCGCTGCCACCCGTCACGAGCGGGCTGAGGCTTTCGTGGTTGCCGCCGCGCTCCTCGCCCTCGGCGGCGAGGGTGGCCAGCTGGGCAGCGGTGCTGTGGAAGCTCATCTTCGGCAGAACCTATCCGGTGTGGGCGGGATAAAGACGTCGGCCCATGGTAAGCGGGCGCCGCGGCGGCGATCACGCCGACTCCGCCGTCGCGGACGCACGGGGCACGGCGGGATCGTTCCCCGAGGCGGGGGGCCTTCCGGGAGGGCGGGGAACCTTCCCGGGGGCTCAGTCGTCCTTCTGCTTGTACCCGCGTAGCACGAACCAAGCGGTCACCGCACAACCCAGGACCATCACGACCAGGACGATCCGGAGCAGATTCCCCGCCCCGTGCTGCGGTGCGGCGTCGGCGGCCTCGACCAGCCAGGCGGACGCGGGGGTGTGCTCCATGATGTGGACTCCTTCGGCTGTACTGCCCGTCCACGGTATCTCCGCCTAGGCTGGGCCCCGCCTCGGGGGCACATCGGGCACACCAACGCACATGGGGGACGACATGACCGACGACGGCCATGAGCACAAGGGGCACGGGCACGAGCACGTGCCGAGCAGACAGCGCAGGCGCTTCCCCGGAATCTCCTCGCGTGCGTACGAGCACCCCGCCGACCGTTCCGCCCTGGTGGCGTTGCGCCGGCTGAGCGGCTTCGACACGGTCTTCAAGGCGCTCAGCGGGCTGCTTCCGGAGCGGAGCCTGCGCCTGCTGTTCCTGTCCGACTCGGTGCGCGTCTCGGAACAGCAGTTCGCGCACCTCAACGACATGCTGCGGGACGCCTGCCACATCCTGGACCTTAAGAAGGTCCCGCCGATGTACGTCACCCAGGACCCGCAGCCGAACGCGATGTGCATCGGCCTGGACGAGCCGATCATCGTCGTCACCACCGGGCTGGTCGAACTGCTCGACGAGGAGGAGATGCGGGCGGTCGTCGGCCACGAGGTGGGGCACGCCCTGTCCGGGCACGCGGTGTACCGCACGATCCTGCTGTTCCTGACCACTCTCGCGCTGAAGGTCGCCTGGATCCCGCTGGGCAATCTCGCGATCATGGCGATCGTGACCGCGCTGCGGGAGTGGTTCCGCAAGTCGGAGCTGTCGGCGGACCGGGCGGGCCTGCTGGTGGGGCAGGACCTGCGGGCCTCGATGCGCGGCCTGATGAAGATAGCCGGCGGCAACCATCTGCACGAGATGAACGTGGACGCGTTCCTGAAGCAGGCCGAGGAGTACGAGGCGGGGGGTGACCTGCGCGACTCGGTGCTGAAGATCCTGAACGTGCTGCCCCGTTCGCATCCCTTCACCACGGTCCGTGCGGCCGAGCTGAAGCGGTGGGCCGAGACGCGGGACTATCAGCGGATCATGGACGGTCACTACCCGCGGCGCGACGAGGACAAGGACACCTCGGTCGGTGACTCGTTCAAGGAGTCCGCGGCCAGTTACGCCAGCGATGTGAAGAGTTCCAAGGACCCGCTGATGAAGCTGGTCTCGGACCTCGCGGGCGGCGCGGGGAATCTGGGCGGCCGGGTGCGCCGAGGCTTCGACGGCTTCACCAGCCCACCCCCACCGAAGAACACGCCTCCCGGCGACACGGCCCCCGACAACTGACCGCCCGGCACGCTCCAGAACCCACGGCGGGAGTAACCGACGGTTACGCCCCGGGGGCCCGACCCGGCCCGGACCACAGGATGGGATGGGAGGGGCGTCACAGCACGGGCCCCGAACCTTGTGAGCCAGGGCCTGGGCCTGTTATGGGGTTGGTTGGGCTGTAGTGGCCAGGGTGCCGCATAGGGCCGTTACCGTGCCCGTCGCGTAGGGGTCCGTGCCTGCCGGGCCGCCCGCCTTGGCGGTCTGACCGGCCAGCAGCGGGCGCAGATGGCTGGCGGAGTCCTCCGCGCAGGACAGGGGTCCCGCCTGCACGGAGGAGACGGCCAGCTGCACCTGGTGCAGCCGCAGGTCGTCCTGGCCGAAGCGGAAGGTCAGCTCGCGGCGCACGGTGAACAGGGAGACCCGTGCCTTGTCGCCGGAGCCGGTGGGCTTGAGCGCGTAGACGAAGGTGTGGTCCGCGGTGACCTCCAGGGTCGCCGAGTCTGTCTCGACGGCCTGAAGCGAGCCCTGCACCCGGATCTTCTGGTCGGCCAGCTGGGCCCGGGTGGGGTCGAAGCGGACCAGCCATCCGGTGGCCGCGTGCCGCCCGTCCGCGGCGGGATGCTGGAAGCTCTGGTCGAACTGGTCGAGTTGGTCCGGGTTGAGCAGCATGCGCGCGGGCCGTATCTGGCTGCCGTCCAGCACCTCGGGGTCGAGCGAGGAGCTGACGAGGTAGTCCTTCGCCGTGGTCAGGGCGGTCAGGACCTGGCTTTCGGAGAAGTGCTCGGTGCGCCGGGAGGCGGGCAGCGGAATGCCCTCGGCGCCGACGCTGAACTGCGCCGCGGGGCTGTGCTCGTACAGGTATTCGGCGTCGCTCGCCCCGGGCACCTTGCCCTGCGGGGCGAGCGGGATGACGGTCATGCGCAGGGGGGCGACGGCTTCCCGGACCCGGGGTGCGCCATAGGGGTGCCGTACGCCCATGTAGATCGCGGTGCCGAAGGCGACGGCGATCAGCACGACGAGGATCAGCGCCTGCCGGGACAGCCCGCGGTACAGGTGCGGACGGCGCCGCACGGCGGGCGCGTGGTCGGCCATGCGCTCCTGCGCGGAGTACTCCTGAAGGCGGGCAGCGCGGACGAACGACTCGTCGAAGACGACGGATCGGTACTCGTCCTCCCCACCACCGGGAGCGCCCTCGGGTGTCCCCTCAGGTGGGTCTCCAGGCCCGCCCATACTTTCAGAGTAGGTCCCTGGAGGCTCAGGTAAACGCCCTGGTACACGACAAGTTCTGACAGGTTCTCATCACAGGCGTGCGCGGGTGTTCAGGGTGTCCGGGGCACCGCGGAGACGGCCGACTGGGGCTGCTCGGCGGGGCCGGAGGGCGCCGCGGCCGTGCCCTGCTCAAGCCCGGTGGAGGCGGGCGGCGGGACCTGGTCCCGGCTGCCCGAGGAGGCGCCGCGGTAGACCGCGGCGAAGGCCAGCGCGACCATGCCGACGCCCATCACGACGGCGAGCACCCAGGCGACGGGCCGGTGCCAGCGGACGTGCCTGCCGTAGCCCGCGGCGCCGTGGTGACCGTCCGGATCGTCGGAGTCGTCCCAGTCGTCGAGGTCGTGGTCATGGCCGAAACCGTGTCCTTCGGGGCCGTACCCCTCGTCGTACCGCTCGCCTCGGGCGTGGGCGCGGCGGGCCTCCGCCTCGGAGGCGTCGGCTCTCGCCTGTGCGGCGGCCAGGAGGCGTTCGACGGCGGTCGGCTCGTGCACCACGGCCGCCCGTACGAAGGACTCGTCGAACACCACGGAGGCGAACTCTTCGTCCGACACCCCGTGGTCGTGGTCGTCGTCGGGCTCCCAGCCGTCAGGGAACGGCGTGCCCCCCACGTCCTCCGGCACCACTCCAGAGTAGACCTGGGGGGTCAATTTGGGCAGACGGTATGGAAATTCATCCGCCTGCTGAGACGACCGCTGAGACGACTACTGAGACGCCTTCGGCGCGCTGCCGGGCGTCCCGGTTCAGCGCACGTGTCCGTCGCCGGTCACGATGTACTTGGTGCTGGTCAGCTCCGGCAGGCCCATCGGCCCGCGGGCGTGCAGCTTCTGCGTGGAGATGCCGATCTCCGCGCCGAAGCCGAACTGGCCGCCGTCGGTGAAGCGGGTCGAGGCGTTCACGGCGACGGTGGTGGAGTCGACCAGCTGGGTGAAGCGGCGGGCCGCCTGCTGCGAGGTGGTGACGATCGCCTCGGTGTGGCCCGACGTCCACAGCCGGATGTGTTCGACGGCCTTGTCCAGCGAGTCCACGACCGCGGCGGCGATGTCGTAGGAGAGGTACTCGGTCTCCCAGTCCTCCGGGGTCGCCTCGACCACGGTGGCCTTGGAGCCCTCGGCGTAGGCGAGGACACGCTCGTCGGCGTGGACGGTGACCCCGGCCTCGGCGAGGGCGTCCAGGGCGCGGGGCAGGAAGGCGGCGGCGATGTCCTGGTGGACCAGCAGGGTCTCGGCGGCGTTGCAGACGCTGACCCGCTGGGCCTTGGAGTTGATCAGGATCTCGACGGCCATGTCGAGGTCGGCCTGGGCGTCGACGTAGACGTGGCAGTTTCCGGTGCCGGTCTCGATGACGGGCACCGTGGACTCGGAGACGACCGTGCGGATGAGGGAGGCGCCGCCGCGCGGGATGAGGACGTCGACCAGACCGCGGGCGCGCATCAGCTCGCGGACGCTCTCACGGCTCTCGCCGGGCACGAGCTGCACGGCGTCGGCGGGCAGCCCGGCCCCGCCGACGGCGTCCCGGATCACCCGGACCAGCGCGGTGTTCGACTCGTAGGCGGATGCCGAGCCGCGCAGCAGGACCGCGTTGCCGGACTTCAGGCACAGCGCGGCGGCGTCCGCTGTGACGTTCGGGCGGGCCTCGTAGATGATGCCGACCACGCCGAGCGGCACGCGGACCTGGCGCAGGTCGATGCCGTTGGGCAGGGTGGAGCCGCGGACGACCTCGCCGACCGGGTCGGGCAGCGCGGCGACGTGCCGGACGTCGGCGGCGATGGCCCGCACCCGCTCCGGGGTGAGGGTCAGCCGGTCGACGATCGCCTCGCTGGTGCCGGCCTCGCGGGCCTTGGCGACGTCCTTGGCGTTGGCCTCGACGATCTCGCCGGTCCTGACCTCCAGGGCGTCCGCTACGGCGAGCAGCGCGTCGTCCTTCACGGCGCGCGGCAGCGGCGCGAGGTCGGCGGCCGCGGCCTGGGCGCGGTAGGCGGCCTGGGTGACCGGGGACATGGCGTCGTACGGCGAGAGCGTGGTCATGGGGGAAGGGTAGTGCGCGGTGCGGGGCCGGACGGCGGTCGTTCCACACCGCGAGACAGGTCAAAAGGGGTGAACCCCGACCGGGGTCGCGGGTGCCGGGCCGTAGCCGTCGGCGATGCGCTGGTGGTAGGTCTCGCGGTCGATGACCTCCAGGCCGACGATCTCCCACGGGGGCAGTCCCGCGGTCTGCCGGTGCTCGCCCCACAGGCGCAGCGCGACGGCCGCCGCGTCGTGCAGGTCGCGGGCCTCTTCCCAGTAGCGGATCTCGGCGTGATCGTTGGCGTATCTGCTGGTCAGCAGGAAGGGGTGGTCATGGGCGAGCTGTTCAAGACCGCGGCGCAGCTCCTTCAGGGGTACCGCCTCGCCGGAGACGCTGAGGGTGACGTGCCACAGGCGGGGCAGGTCCTTCGGCTCCTCGTAGGACTCCCCGGCCGCGACACTCGTCAGAGCACCACGGGACGCCGCAGTCCCAGGGCGCACTCGCCTCACGACGGCCTCCTTCAACCCAGCGTCGGACTGATGATCGTGCCGCTGAGGCACGCTTCCGGAACAAAGTTGAGCAGGCCGCGCGGCTCCGTGTGGCGCTTTTACGGAACGTCCCCCACCGGGGGCGTCGTTACGCCCTGTTTTACGGGTGCAGGATCACCAGATCGTCCCTGTGTACGACCTCGCGTTCGTACGCCCGGCCCAGCTCGCGCGCCAGTTCCCGGGTCGAACGTCCGAGCAGCTGGGGGATCTCCTTGGCGTCGAAGTTGACGAGGCCGCGGGCCACCGCGTGCCCCCGGGTGTCGCGCAGTTCCACCGGGTCGCCGGCGCTGAACTCGCCCTCGACGGCGGCGATCCCGGCGGGCAGCAGCGAGGTGCGGCGGTGCACGACCGCCTGCACCGCGCCGTCGTCCAGGGTCAGCGAGCCCTGCGGGGTGGAGGCGTGCTGCAGCCACAGCAGCCGGTCGGCGGAGCGTTTGCCGGTGGGGTGGAAGTAGGTGCCGGTGTCGCCGCCGGCCAGTGCGACGGCGGCGTGCACGGCGCTGGTGAGCACCACGGGGATGCCGGCGGCGGCCGCGATCCGGGCGGCCTCGACCTTGGTGGCCATGCCGCCGGTGCCGACCCCGGCCCGGCCGGCGCTGCCGATCTCGACGCCTTGGAGGTCGGCGGGGCCGCGCACCTCCGCTATCCGCGAGGTACCGGGCCTCGCGGGATCGCCGTCGTAGACGCCGTCCACGTCGGACAGCAGCACCAGGAGGTCGGCGTGGACAAGGTGGGCGACGAGGGCGGCGAGGCGGTCGTTGTCGCCGAAGCGGATCTCGGCGGTGGCGACGGTGTCGTTCTCGTTCACGACGGGCAGGGCGCCCATGGCGAGGAGCTTGTCGAGGGTGCGGGAGGCGTTGCGGTGGTGGGCGCGGCGGCTCATGTCGTCCGAGGTGAGCAGGACCTGGCCGACCCGCACGCCGTAGCGGGCGAAGGAGGCGGTGTAGCGGGCGACGAGCAGGCCCTGACCGACGCTGGCCGCCGCCTGCTGGCGGGCGAGGTCCTTGGGGCGGCGGCGCAGGCCCAGCGGTGCGAGGCCGGCGGCGATGGCGCCGGAGGAGACCAGGACGATCTCGCGTTCCCCGCCGCTGCGGCTGCGGGCGAGGACGTCGACGAGCGCGTCGACACGGTCGGCGTCCAGGCCGCCGGAGGCGGTGGTCAGCGAGGAGGAGCCCACCTTGACGACGATCCTGCGGGCCTCGCTCACGGCCTGCCTTGCCCTTGCCACCTTGCGCTCTGTCCCCTCGTCCGCGTCCGGCTGCCCTGTGCGGCAATCTACGCGAACGGGATACCGGGCCGCGCGGCGTTTCACTCCCCGGACAGACGGTGCGTGACGAGGTGAACACGTTGCGCACAGAGCCAAAAGGTTGCACCGATTGCGTATAGAAATTAAAGCTGACGCAAACTTAACTTGAACCTTGTGCCACAAACAGTTCGTCGCGCCAAGCGCATACTCCTCAGATCGGGGAAGAGCCCCTACGACGTCGTCTCGCTTGAGGAGGCCCTCCACCGGGACGTCATCGCCACCAACTCCGGCAACCTGATCTTCAGCGATGCCGCGCACAAGATCCTTCAGACACCGGACACCGAGGTCGTCTCCAACGGCATCGGGGCGGACGCGTCCGCGGCGGCCAGGATCAACGAGGAGTACGACGCCTTCGTGGTGCCGTTGGCCAACGCCTTCCGGCCGTCGTTCGAGGGCGGCCTCAACCGGCTGACGCGGCTCATCTCCCGGCTGAAGATCCCCGTGGTGGTGCTCGGGGTCGGCGCGCAGACCGGGGTGAGCTACAACCCGGCACGGCTGAAGCGGATCGAGCCCGCTGTGCGGGACTTCTGTGCCGCGGTGCTGGACCGCAGCGCGTCGATCGGTGTGCGCGGCGAGTTCACCGAGCAGTACCTCAGGGACATGGGTTTCCGGGACGTCGAGGTCATCGGCTGCCCCTCGCTGTTCATGAACGGCCGTCGACTCGACGTGCACAAGCGGGCGCCGGAGCTGACGCCGGACTCCCGGATCGCGGTCAACGGTTCGCACAGCGCGGTGAAGGCCGGCCTCGACGAGATCATCATGCGCACCCACCGGCGCTACCCGGACCTGCGTTTCGTCGGCCAGAACCTCAGCGACGCACGGCAGTTGCACTGGCGGGACCTGTCGGACCCGAACGGCAAGGTGACCGGGATGCCGACGCATCCGGACCACCCGATGTACGGGGAGGACAAGGTACGGGTCTACATCGACCCCGTCACCTGGATCGACGACCTGCGCGGGTTCGACTTCTCCTTCGGCTCCCGGATCCACGGCAACATCGCGGCACTGCTGGCCGGGACGCCCGCGACGGTGCTGTGCGGGGACTCGCGGACGCTGGAGCTGTGCCGCTACTTCGACATCCCGCACCGGCAGCTCGACCAGGTGATCAAGGACCCCGGGTCCGCGGACCCGGCGCGGCTGTACGAGCAGGCCGACTTCACGGGGCTGGTCGGGGGCCATCGGGAGCGGTTCGAGCGGTTCACGGCGTTCCTGGACAAGAACGGTCTTGAGAACACGTTCACGCACGGCGACGGCGGGGCGGCGTTCGAGGAGCGGATACGGGCGCTGACGTTCCCTCCGGGGGTGCGTCCCTGGCTCGACACGGACGCCGCTTCGCTGCTGTCCCGGATGAGCTGGCTGCACCGCCGGGTGGGCGAACTGACGGTGGACAACGCCCAGTTGAAGCGCGAGCTGGCGCGGGTCAAGGCCGGCGCCAAGACCACGGCCAAGGTGGCCGCCGCGGCCCCGTCGACGGCGTCGGTCTACCGCCGGGCCCGCCGCGCGGTGGGCCGCCCGCTGCGCCGCGCCCTCCAGCCGGGCCGCCAGCAGCCGACCTGACCGGACACACCCGTCTATCCAAGGGCACCCCACCGGTCGCCCTCGGCGGCCCACCCGCTCGGAACCGGCACACGCCCCCTGCCCACACCCCGGTTCCGACCGCATGAGCCCCGCCGGCCCCGGACCGCCGCCGCACCAAAGCCCCACGCGGCGGCCCCCGGAGGACCGCCGTACGGCCCCACACCGGCCCTCCAGTCCCACAGCGGACGGGAGTTGGCCCCCGGGCCCGGAGGGCTGTGTGTGACGGGGTTCGGTGGGGCTGGGGGCGGCGGTGCGCCGACCCCGGGGCCAACTCGCGTCCGGGAGAGCGTCTGTTGGCCTCAGGGGGCTGCTTATGGGGCCCGGAGGGCTCGGGTGCGACCCCGTGTCGGTCCTCCAGGCTTGCCGGGACGGCCCCGTCAGGCCGCCGCCGTGCCGAAGCCGCCCGGGGGGAGGGTGCGGCGGATTTTGCGGAGGGCTCGGCGGAAGAAGGAGTTGGCGCTCGCCTCACGGTAGCCCTCGAAGGCGCGGGCCTCGCGGTCCTCGGCGCGGTAGAGACTGTCGGGGATGCCGGCCGCGCGCGAGCGGAAGTGCGGGTAGACGAGGTAGACGCGGGTACGCCGCCGCTCCAGCACGGCGGCGGCCTGCCGCTTGGCCCGGACGAACTCCACGACGTCCACGAGGAGGTCCGGGCGGCCGGTCGCCACCAGATGCAGCCGCAGGCGCTCGTGCACCTTGAGCCGCCGGGCGACCCCGGGCGTCCAGTAGGCGTCCATCAGCGGCTTGGCCAACGCGAACTTGTCCCGCCTGACCTCCTCGCTGTCCTTCAGGTACCGGGGGCCGAACTGCGGCAGGAGCGTCACCAGGAAGGGCCGGACCATCAAGGCGTCGCGCCGGCTGCCGGCCGGGACCATCTCGGCGATCAGGTTCATCAGGGCGCGGGCGGAGTCGAAGCGGAGCGCGTAGCCGCCGGTCTTCGTGACGTGCTTGCCGTCCTCGCGGCCCACCAGGTAGTAGCAGGTGTAGTCGGCGAGCACGGAGACCCCGTCGGCCCGCAGATACGCCTCCATGGTGAACAGCGCGTCCTCGCCGGTCCACAGGGACTCGTCGAAGCGCATCCCGTGCCGGTCCAGCAGCGCCCGGCGGAACAGCTTCTGCGCGCTCAGCGTGAACTTGATGTTGGAGGAGAAGACGTCGGTACGGCCGAGCGTCTTGCCCCACATCGACTTGGGCGGGGTGCGGTTGATGCCCTCGACCCGGCCGAGGACCACATCGGTGCCGTGCTCGTCGGCCATGGCGACCATGCGTTCCAGGGCCTCGGGCCCGAGCCGGTCGTCGGCGTCCAGGAAGAACACATAGCGTCCGCCCGCCTTGCCGAGGCCGACGTTGCGCGGGCCGCTGGGGCCGCCGGAGTTCTCCTGCCGGATCACGGTGACCGGCATGGGCGCGCGGGCCGCGAACTCCTCCAGGTACTCC
Source organism: Streptomyces diversicolor (assembly GCF_057537855.1). Lineage (NCBI taxonomy): Bacteria > Bacillati > Actinomycetota > Actinomycetes > Kitasatosporales > Streptomycetaceae > Streptomyces > Streptomyces diversicolor. Next base: position 40,447 of record NZ_BAAJXA010000011.1, on the reverse strand, counting down.
CCCGTCCCGTCGGTGGAGCCGTCGTCGACCGCGATGACCTCGATGCGCCCCGGTTCGATGGTCTGTGCCTCGACGGACTTCAGGCACTCGACCAGGTACGGCATCGCTTCGTACGCCCCGATGATCACGCTCACATCAGGCTGCGTCACGACGGTCACGTTTCCCCCTAGTCAATGGAACATTTCCCCCGTATCGCCTCAATCGCAACCTGTTAGACGGGAAGCGGGGCGTGCCGGTTGCCTTGCCGTACACGATCAGTGGCGCACGTCACACAGCGAACGGACGGGCAGGGGGCGGTAATGGGTGACACCGGACAGTACGCACGGCCGGTAAGAATTGCTCAGGAGCGACGAGAACCGACGGTAAGAAGACGCGGTCGGACATCCCGAGGCGCGCAGAGGACGAATCCGAAGACGAATCCGAAGACACATCCGAAGACAAAAGGGCCCGGTCTTCCGGAGAGTGCTCTCCGGAAGACCGGGCCGCGGCTTCGGCGGGACGTCAGCCCGCCGTCACCCCGTCCGTCTCGCCCGCGGACGACAGCCGCTGCCCGGGCAGCAGCTCCGCCAGCGCGCCCGCCTCCGCCGTGCCGGCCGCGGCCCGGTTCGTCTGGCCGAGGTTGCGGGTCTCGGCCTTGCGGGCGAGGCCGGCCACGGCGGCGTTGAACTGGTCGATGGACGTGGGCTCGTCGGGGCCGAGCAGATACCGCTTCAGCTCCGTGCGGTCGTCGGCCAGCGGGTCGGCCGCAGGGTCGCGTACGGCGGCCAGCAGGGCGTCCAGCTCCTGGGCGCCGTTGGACAGGATCACCGCGGCGCGCACCGCCGTGTTCTGCCGTTTGAACTCCTCCACGCCCAGCTCGGCGGAGTCCGTGACCGCGTAGGGCTTGCCGCTCGCGATGAAGTCGGAGACCACGCTGGAGATGTCGGAGACCATCGCGTCGGAGACGTTGAAGCAGTCGTACAGGCGCGGCTCGGCGCCCGCGATGACCCGGTGCTCATGCGCCGGGAAGGAGCGCCAGTAGGCGGCGTTCCACTCGGCGCGCAGCCGGGCGATCTCCTCGTGCCGGGTGACGTCGACGACGCCGTCCCGGGACGCCTCGGCCTCGTCGCCCTTCTCGCCGCCGGCGCCGGACAGTTCGGCGAGCCGGGCCTCGATGCGGGCCAGCTCGGCCCTGGCCTGGGCCTGTGCGGCCGGTTCTGCGGGGAACCGGGTGTCGGTGGCGCGCTGTGCGGCGGCCTTCTCGACCAGGGCGGTGATCCGCTCGTGGGCGGCCTTGGCGCGGGCGCTGCGGGTGCCGGTGAAGGGGTGCGGCTTGTACAGGACGCGGACGGGCGGGTCGGCCCGCACCAGCCGGCGCACGATGTTCTCGCCGGCCAGCAGGATCGAGGTGTTGCCCGGGTTGTCGTCCCAGCCCTCCCAGGTGGGCGCGTACAGCACGGTCGGCATCCGGTCCTCGGGCACGCCCTGCCAGGTCCGGATGGGCGCCAGCTGCGGGCGTCCGACCTCGACGATGTCCTCGTCGCGTACGCCCACGTCGGCGATGGCGTACCGGTCGCGGCCCGCGCGGCCCGCGGTCCACACCTCGTCGTAGACCTTGCTGAACGGGTTGACGCTGGCCAGCTTGTCGCTGTCGCCGTGGCCGATGAAGACGTGCTTCATGGTCGGTACGCGCAGCAGGTGGATGTTCTTGCCGACGTTCGCCGCGTACAGCGCGACCCGCACGGTGGACAGGTCCATGTTCATCAGATGCACACCGCCGGGCACGCAGACGACGGGCACCGTGGTCGGGGCGAGGTTTTGCAGGATGACCCGCTCGCGCAGGATGACCAGCGGCCGGGTGTCCAGCTGCTCCATGGTCTCCAGCCACATGTTGACCTGGTACGCGGAGTCCTTGGAGCCGGAGAAGTAGAGCACCGTCTCCGGCCGGTAGGCGGTCAGCCAGTCGTCGACGGCCGCCAGCACCTGCTCGGCGTTCGGCGGGATCTTGCGGCCGCGTACGTAGGGCATGAGCACGACGACGTACAGCAGGGCGAGCAGCACCGTCAGACCGATGCCCGCGTAGCCGTACGCGGACCTGTCCAGCGCGGCGCCGACCAGGATGCCCGCGACCGCGAACAGGTCGAGGTGGAGCATCTTCTCGGCGGAGCGGTGCAGCAGGCGCTGCGGCGGGGCGTCCGGGATGCGGAGGCGGGACGTCAGGTCGACGTTGCGGGTGGCGACCGGCATGCGGCGGCGGTTGCGGATCAGGGTGACCAGCGCGCCGTGCGGGGCCTGCAGGGCGAACAGGGCGATGAAGCAGGCGATCGCGCCGTAGTAGATCAGGTTGTCCGCGAGGGACATCCGGGCCAGCAGCAGGACCAGGAGCAGCTGCCGGATCAGGAAGCGGATCGACAGCCCGGCGCGTACCTTGCCGAGGCGGTTGATCAGGTAGCTGCCCTTGTGGTGCAGATAGTGGTCCGCGAGGTAGGTCACTGCGGCCGCGGCCGCGAAGGCGTACACACTCGGGACGAGTGCGGCCACCATGAGGCAGGGGAAGCCCAGCATCATGAGGGCCGCCGCGGCCAGCTCGGCCGCGCTGCCCACCCGGGCGACGCGAATGGCGGTGGATATCACGGAGAACCTTTTTGCTGACAAAACGGCCGGAATGAGACCTTACGGACGGTCTGGGGGTCTTAAGGATTCAGGCCCCTGTGAATGCTCCGCTAACGCGCAGCCACAGGGGCCTGAATGACAGTTGCTTATTTGCTGCCGATTATGCCACGCCGTCCTGACGGTCGAGGACGCCGGCCAGTGCCTGCTCGAAGCCGGACGCCCTGCTGGCGCCGGCCGTCGGATCCTGCTGGCGGACGTCGATGACATGCCCGGTCAGCTCGGACAGCAGCACATCGAGTGAGGTGCGGGCCACGGCCTCGGAGGAGAGCAGGGAGCCGGCGGGCTCCTGCCCGAAGGCCCTGGTGCGCATCGGGGTGGCGGTGCGCTCGGGGTTGACGCAGTTGACGCGGATGCCGTCGCCGGCCCACTCGTCGGACAGCGCCTGGGTGAGGTTCACCATGGCGGCCTTGGTGGAGGAGTACAGGCTGTACTCGGCCCGGCCGCGGGTGTAGCTGCTGGAGGTGTACAGCAGCAACTGCCCCTTGGTCTCGGCCAGGTACTTGTACGCGGAGCGCGCGATCTGCACCGGCGCCAGGTAGTTGACCTTCAGCGCCTCCTCGATGGTGGCGTTGTCGGTCTCGGCGAGCTTGCCGATGCGCAGCACTCCCGCGGTGTTGACGACGTAGTCGATTCGGCCGGTCTCCGCGTACGCCCTGGACAGCGCGTCGTCGACCTCCTCGGGGTTCTCCACGTGGGTGCCGGTGGTGGAGCGGCCGAGGGCGTAGACCTGAGCGCCGTAGGACCCGGCGAGTTCGGCGATGTCCTTGCCGATGCCGTACGAACCGCCGAAGATCACCACGGTCCGGCCGGCGAGCAGTTCCCGGTAGGTCTCCTCGCCCTTCTGCTCGGGCGCGGCGGTGGAGCCGAGCTGGAAGAGCTTGTCGGCGATGAACACGTCGACCGGCTGGGTCACCTTCATGTTGTACTCGTCACCCGCCACGACATGGATCGGCACGTCGGGCAGGTACTTGAGCACGACCGAGCAGTCGTCGGTGGCCTGGAAGTTGGGGTCGCCGGCGGCGACCTCGTAGGCGCGGCGGATCGTGGACAGCTTGAACGCCTGCGGGGTCTGGCCGCGGCGCAGCCGGGAGCGGTCCGGGATCTCGGTGATGAACTCGCCGTCCTGGCCGTGGGTGCGGGTGACGATGATGGTGTCCGCGGACGGGATGGCGACGTCGACGGCCTGGTAGCGCTCCAGTGCGGTGACGCAGTCGTCGATGACGCGCCGCGACAGCAGGGGGCGTACGGCGTCGTGGAAGAGGACGTTGAGGTCTTCGCCGGGGGCCAGGTCCGCGCCGAGGGCGGCGATGGCCCGCTCGGTGGTCTCGTTGCGGGTGGAGCCGCCCTCGATGATCTCCTTGACCTTGGTGAACCCGGCCCTGGCGACGATCTTCTCCACGTCCGGCACATAGCCCGGCGCCATCAGCACGATGACGTCGTCGATCGAGTCGGCGTTCTCGAAGGTGGTCAGGGTGTGCTCGATGACTGCCTTGCCGGCGATCTTCAGCAGCTGCTTGGGGATCGACAGACCCACCCGCTGGCCGGTGCCACCGGCCAGGATCACTGCGGTGGTACGGGGCTTGGCTATGTGCTCGAACACAGGTGACCTACCTTGGCGCGTCAGGGAACTGGGAAATGGTCCCACTTCGAGTAACCGCAGTGCAAGGTGAGCGTCCTTCGTTGCATATGTGCGCGCAACCTGTCATTCACCTTCCGGGCCTGGGGACAGGCGAGGCACTGCGGAAGGGTTCCCGGGAATTGCTGTGAGTAACTCCACAGGGCTTTCGTCTCGCGGAACGTGACGCCTCGTCGGCTCAGCGCCGTCGCAGCCGCTTGAGACAGCGGTGGCCGAGCACCCGCACCAGCTCCTTCGACGACGTCTGGTGCACGGTGCGCGCCGTGGCCCGCACGGGCGCCGCGGCGGCCGCGGCCAGCGCCCCGTACAGCGCCCGAGCTGCGACCTCGGGGGCGATCAGGACCCGGTCCGAAGCCTCGCAGGACGGCTCCGGCACGGCCGACAGCAGCGCCGGATCACCGAGGACGCGCACGCCCGAGGCCCCGATCCGCTCCACCATCCCGGCGGCTATCTGGGCGACGGCCTCGACCGCCCACCGGGGCGTGACGATCTTCACGTCCCGCGGCGTCGGACTGCACGTGTTCTTCATATGCATGACCGCGCCGTTACGAACCAGCCGGGAATACAGCTCATCCGGCAGATCATTGCCCCGGAATTCCACATTAAGATTCCGCAGCATTTCGGTCTCGGCACGGGTGAGTGAACGATTCGCCGTGTCCGGGACCGGCTGGAGGAGATTTCCGGGCAGTCCGAGCAGCGCCTCGAAGGTGCGCATCAGCCCGTCCCGGTCCCGGTCGTCGACCACCACGACGGTGACCCGGTCCGGACCCACCACCCGGGCCCAGCGCTCGACCAGCCGGTCGTGCCGGTGGCGATGCCAGAAGCTCGGGTTGGGCTTCTCGAAGGGCGGCTTGCGGAGCATGTGCTCCAACCAGTCCTCGTAGCCCATGCGCAGCCCGTTCTGCACGTACTGCTGCCACTGCGAGGGCATGATCTTGGCCAGCGGGCGCAGCGTGACCAGCACATGCACCCGCTCGCCGCCCAACTGCGCGACGATCCGCCCGACGGCCGTCTCGTCCGCGGCGTCGGCGAAGAACTCGCTGCTCACCACCGAGGTGCGCGCGCCGCCGGCCTTCACCCGGTCCACCAGCCGGGTCCAGTGCGCTTCGGTGGGCACGGTGTCGCCCATCATCCCGGGCCTGGCGCAGGCGGCGAGTGCGGCCTCCATGGGGTGCCGGCTGTGCGCCGGGAACACGACGCCGTGCTCCGGCAGCGCGTCCCTCGCGGCGAACAGCGCCCCCTGGACGGCGGTGGTCCCGGTCTTGTGCGGGCCTATGTGCAGCAGGCGGGTGCCGGCGGGCAGCGGGGCGGGCGCGGCGGCGCCCCCGCCCCGCGCGGAAGTCCCGCCCCGCGCGGAGGCCCCGTTCACCGGGATGCCGTCTCTCGTACAGTCCGTCTCCATGGTCAACGGATGGTAAGAGCCGTGTCTGAGACCTGCCTGAGAACGCCCTGGGACTGTCGTGAGTCAGCGGTGAGCCGTTGACGAGTCCTGGAGCGCTCCCGCGAACGCGCCGTCACTTCAGGTGCACGCCCGGCACGTCCGCCTCCACCCGCAGCGCGGCCCGCGTGCTCGCGCTCGCCCGCGGCGCGACCACGGTGCTCACGGCCCGCACCCGCGCGTCGATGCCGTCGCGGCCGATGTCGAAGAGGTGGTAGCCGCGGTGGGCATCGATCACCTTCCAGTGCGGGTTGTCCGCCTTCAGCGGGTCCCACTGGGCGTGGAAGGCCGTCTGGTCCTGGTCGCCGTTGCTGGAGACGGACGTGCCGACGAACTCGGCGCCGACGACGTCCGAGTCCGGATCGGCGAAGTCCGCCTTCAGATCGCTGATCATCGTCAGGTGCCGGTCGCCGCTGAGCACCACCGGATTGCGTACGGACCCGAACTCCCGGAGCAGGGCGTTGCGTTCGGCCTGGTAGCCGTCCCAGGCGTCGTAGTACCAGAGCTTGCCCTCGCCGGGGAGCAGATCGGTCTCGGCCATCATGATCTGCGAGGCGATCAGGTTCCAGCGGGCCGGGGAGCCGTGCAGTCCGTCGAGCAGCCACCGCTTCTGCCCGGCGCCGAGCATCGTCAGCGACGGGTCCTGCGCGCCGGCCTGGGTGGTGGCCTGGTCGCTGCGGAACTGCCGGGTGTCCAGGACGTTGAGCCGGACCAGCCGGCCGAAGTCCAGCCGGCGGTGCATCCGGATGTGCGGGCCGTTCGGGATCGCGCTCGCCCGCACCGGCATGTGCTCGTAGTACGCCTGGTACGCCGCGGTCAGCCGGGCCACGAACGCGTCGTGCGCCTGCTTGTCGGGGTCCTGCGGAACCTGTCCCGCGAAGTCGTTGTCGACCTCGTGGTCGTCGAAGGTGACCACCCAGGGCGCCTGCGCGTGCATCGCGGCCAGGTCCGGGTCGGTGCGGTACTGGGCGTAGCGGTTGCGGTACTCGGTCAGCGTGTACGGCTCCCCCGTGCCCTCGTGACGGCGCACCGCCGTCGCCGACGGCGCCGACTCGTAGATGTAGTCGCCGACGAAGAGCACCACGTCGGGGTCCTGGGCGAGCATGTCGGCGTACGGGGTGAAGTAGCCGTGCTGCCAGTTCTGGCAGGAGGCGAGCGCCACGCGCAGCGAGCCGCCGGAGCGGTGCGGGGCGGGCGCGGTGCGGGTGCGGCCGGTGGGCGAGAGCCGGCCGCCGGCCCGGAAGCGGTACCAGTAGGCGCGCTCGGGGCGCAGCCCCCGCACGTCCACATGGACGCTGTGTCCGTACTCGGGCCGGGCCCGGGCCACGCCCCGGCGCACGGTCCGCCGGAACCGCTCGTCCTCGGCGATCTCCCACTGCACCGGGACGACGGCGTCGGGCATCCCGCCGCCGTTCAGCGGGTCGGGGGCGAGCCGGGTCCACAGCACGATGCCGTCGGGCAGGGGGTCGCCGGAGGCGACGCCGAGGCCGAACACCCCGTCGGGCAGCGCGGTCTCGGCCGCACGGGCCGTGGTGGGCAGCCACAGCGGGGCAAAGGCGGCGGCGCCGAGCACGGCGGCACCGGCGGTCAGCAGACGGCGGCGGTCGGGCGATACTGCTCCGGTCATGCGCGGACTCCCTTGCCACAGTGACCTCTTGGGCATGGACCACTGGGAAGCTGCCACGGCCCAAGGACCCGCGCCCTGAACACAGGCATGCGCGCGCATGACAAACAGACAGACAGTGAAAGACCCGCCGCGGCCATCCGGCCACGCGAACGTGGCGCTGCCGCAACGGGTCTGACGTCAGATCAGCGGTTCGGCCCGGCGGCCGTGCCGGCCGGCCCGGGAACCGCGCGGCTCACTCGAAGGGGTCGAAGGTGTCGAACTCGTGGGTGGCCTCGTCGCGTTCGGCCTGCCGCTCGCGCCGCCGCTGGACGGCGGGCCGCTGCTCCTCGAACCGGTGGTCCTCGCCGCGCCGGCCCAGCATCTCCGCGCCCGCCATCACCGAAGGCTCCCAGTCGAAGACGACCGCGTTCTCCTCGGGGCCGATCGCGACGCCGTCCCCGGCGCGGGCACCCGCCTTCAGCAACTCCTCCTCCACACCGAGGCGGTTGAGCCGGTCGGCGAGGTAGCCGACGGCCTCGTCGTTGTTGAAGTCGGTCTGCCGCACCCAGCGTTCCGGCTTCTCGCCGCGCACCCGGAACAGGCCGTCGTCCTCGCGCGTCACCGTGAAGCCCGCGTCGTCGACCGCCTTGGGCCGGATGACGATCCGCGTCGCCTCCTCCTTCGGCCTCGCGGCCCGTGCCGCGGCCACCAGCTCACCGAGCGCGTACGACAGTTCCCGCAGGCCGATGTGCGCCACCGCGGACACCTCGAAGACGCGGTAGCCGCGCGCCTCCAGGTCCGGGCGCACCATCTCGGCCAGGTCCTTGCCGTCCGGCACGTCGACCTTGTTGAGGACGACGATCCGGGGACGGTCGCCGAGCCCGCCGTACTGCTTCAGCTCCTCCTCGATGACATCGAGGTCGGAGAGCGGGTCGCGGTCGGACTCCAGGGTCGCCGTGTCCAGCACGTGCACCAGCACGCTGCACCGCTCCACGTGCCGCAGGAACTCCAGGCCGAGCCCCTTGCCCTGGCTCGCGCCGGGGATGAGCCCCGGCACATCGGCGACGGTGAACACGGTCGCGCCCGCGGTCACCACGCCCAGGTTCGGCACGAGGGTGGTGAAGGGGTAGTCCGCGATCTTCGGCTTGGCCGCGCTCAGCACCGAGATCAGCGAGGACTTGCCCGCGCTCGGATAGCCGACGAGGGCCACGTCGGCGACCGTCTTCAGCTCAAGCACGATGTCCTGGAGGCCGCCCGGCTCGCCGAGCAGCGCGAATCCGGGCGCCTTGCGCCGGGCCGAGGCCAGCGCCGCGTTGCCGAGCCCGCCCCGGCCGCCCTGCGCGGCGATGTACGACGTGCCGTGCCCGACCAGGTCGGCGAGCACCTGGCCCGCCTTGTCCAGCACGACGGTGCCGTCCGGCACCGGCAGGACCAGGTCCTGGCCGTCCTTGCCCGAGCGGTTGCCGCCCTCGCCCGGCTTGCCGTTGGTGGCCTTGCGGTGCGGGGAGTGGTGGTAGTCGAGCAGCGTGGTGACCGACTGGTCGACGGTCAGGATCACATCGCCGCCGCGCCCGCCGTTGCCGCCGTCCGGGCCGCCCAGCGGCTTGAACTTCTCGCGGTGTACGGAGGCACAGCCGTGACCTCCGTTACCCGCGGCGACATGCAGTTCGACGCGGTCCACGAAGGTGGTCATGGTGGGTGCCTCCTGGGGGTGCCCCGGCCGACGGCCGGGGATGCGAATGACGTGCTGGGTAACACGCGAAAGGCGGACCCGCCTTCCCGCCCGGGAAGTGAGGTCCGCCTCGCGAAACGTACGGTCGGGCGCCTGGGTCAGGCGACCGGGACGATGTTCACGACCTTGCGGCCGCGGTGGGTACCGAACTCCACCGCACCGGCCTGCAGCGCGAACAGCGTGTCGTCGCCGCCACGGCCGACGCCCGCGCCCGGGTGGAAGTGGGTGCCGCGCTGGCGGACGAGGATCTCACCCGCGTTCACGACCTGACCGCCGAAGCGCTTCACGCCGAGCCGCTGGGCGTTGGAGTCGCGACCGTTCCGGGTGGACGATGCGCCCTTCTTGTGTGCCATGTCTCCTCAGTCCTTACTTCGCAGCCGCGGGGATCGCGGTGACCTTGATCGCCGTGTACTGCTGGCGGTGGCCCTGGCGACGGCGGTAGCCGGTCTTGTTCTTGTAGCGCAGAATGTCGATCTTCTGGCCCTTGTGGTGGTCCACGACCTCGGCCTGGACCTTGATGCCGGCCAGCACCCACGGGTCGCTGGTCACAGCGTCGCCGTCGACAACGAGCAGGGTCGAGAGCTCGACCGTGTCGCCAACCTTGGCGGTGGAAATCTTGTCAACCTCGACGATGTCACCGACAGCAACCTTGTGCTGGCGGCCACCGCTGCGCACGATGGCGTACACGCGGATCTCTCTTTCGCTCGGACACGGCACCCCCGCAGGCCAGCCGCCCGGAACAGCACGGACGACCTCTCCCGGCCAACCCAGTGCCCGGGAGGAAGAGGTTTACGGGGATGTGGCGTGCCTCTATGGACGGACACGCCGACGGTCAAGGTTACGGGGAGCTGACCGGGAGGGTCAAACCGGGCCCCGTCCGACCGGGGTTCGGCCGGTCACAGGGACCGGCCGCACCACCGCGTCGGGCGCACCCCGCGTCGGGGCGCACCCGCGTCGGGCGTGGTCAGCTCTCGTCGGCGGCGGCCGAGACCGCGGTCTTCTTCGCCGTCGACTTGGCGGCGGCCGTCTTGGCGGTCTTCGCCGCCTTCTTGGCCGTCGTCTTCTTCGCTGCCGTCTTCTTGGCCGCGGTCTTCTTGGTGGCGGCCTTCTTCGCCGTGGCCTTCTTGGCGGTCTTGCGGGCCGCCTTCTTGGCCGGAGCCGCTTCCTCGGCCGATTCGGCCGATTCGGCCGACTCAGTCGGCTCAGCCGGCTCGACCGGCTCGGTCGGCTCACCGGCGGCCGGGGCCTGCGCGTGCGGCTCGCCCCCGGCCGGTGCCGCCTCCTCCGCAGTGGTCGACGGGACCACCACCACGGCGGCCTCCTCGGCGGCGGTCGGCGCGGTGGCCTTGCGCACGGCGCGGCGCCGCGGACGGGCCGGGGCGGCCGCCTCCGCGGGCTCCTCCGCGGCCGGTGCCGCGAGCGCCGCCGGTTCAGCCGCCGCCGGTTCGGCCGCCGGCTCCTCGGCGGGCGCGGCCTCGGTGACCGTCACCACCTCGGCACCCGCGGGGGAACCGGCCGGTGCCGACACCTTCCGGGTGGCGCGGCGCCGCGTGCGGCCGGTCGGCGCGGGCTCCTCGGCGGCGGGGGGCGCGGCGACGGCCGGGTCCTCGACCGCCACCGGCTCGGCCTGCGCCTCGGCGGCGGGCACGGGCTGCACCGGCCGCGCGGCCTCCGCCTCGGCGGTGGACTCCGCCGCGGGAGCCGTCACCTCCGGCCGTACGGACTCGCCCCTGGGCGCGCCCGCCGGAGCCGAGGCCCGGCGGCCCGCCCGGCGCCGGGTGCGCCCGCGGCCGGACGCCGCGGCCTCCGCCTCGGCGACGCTGCTGTACAGCTCCTCGTCGGGCGCGAAGTCCGGCGCGGGGAGCGCGACCGGCACGGCGGCCTCCGCCGCGACCTCGGCCTCGCTCTCCGCCTCCTGCTCGGCGCTCACGGCCGCCTCCACGACCGCGGCCTCGGCCTCGTGCACCTGACCGTCGCCGCCGCGCCCGCGCTTCTTGCGCTTGCCGCCGCCGCCCACGGACACCGGCTGCTCCATGTGCACGATGACGCCGCGGCCGTTGCAGTGGACGCAGGTCTCCGAGAAGGACTCCAGCAGGCCCTGGCCGACCCGCTTGCGGGTCATCTGCACCAGGCCCAGCGAGGTCACCTCCGCGACCTGGTGCTTCGTGCGGTCCCGGCCCAGGCACTCCAGCAGGCGCCGCAGCACCAGGTCCCGGTTGGACTCCAGCACCATGTCGATGAAGTCGATGACGATGATGCCGCCGAGGTCGCGCAGCCGCAGCTGGCGCACGATCTCCTCCGCCGCCTCCAGGTTGTTCCTGGTGACGGTCTCCTCCAGGTTGCCGCCCTGACCGGTGAACTTGCCGGTGTTGACGTCGATGACGACCATCGCCTCGGTCCGGTCGATGACCAGCGAACCGCCGCTGGGCAGCCAGACCTTGCGGTCCAGCGCCTTGGCCAGCTGCTCGTCGATCCGGTACGTGGCGAAGACGTCGACCTCGCTGGTCCACTTCTGCAGCCGGTCGGCGAGGTCCGGCGCGACGTGCGCGACATACCCGTGGACGGTCTCCCAGGCGTCGTCACCGCTGACGATGACCTTGGAGAAGTCCTCGTTGAAGATGTCGCGCACGACCCGGACGGTCATGTCCGGCTCGCCGTACAGCAGCGAAGGCGCACTGGAGCCGCCGTTCTTCGCCTTCTTGCGGATGTCCTCCCACTGCGCCTGCAGCCGCTCGACGTCCCGGCGCAGCTCCTCCTCGCTCGCGCCCTCGGCGGCGGTGCGCACGATGACGCCCGCGTCCTCGGGGACGATCTTCTTGAGGATGGTCTTCAACCGCGCCCGCTCGGTGTCGGGCAGCTTGCGGCTGATGCCGGTCATGGAGCCCTCGGGCACGTACACGAGGTAGCGGCCGGGCAGCGATACCTGGCTGGTCAGCCGCGCGCCCTTGTGCCCGATGGGGTCCTTCGTGACCTGGACGAGCACGGACTGGCCGGACTTCAGCGCGGACTCGATGCGGCGCGGGCCGTTCGCGAGCCCGAGCGCCTCGAAGTTGACCTCGCCCGCGTAGAGCACGGCGTTGCGGCCCTTGCCGATGTCGATGAAGGCGGCCTCCATCGACGGCAGCACGTTCTGCACCTTGCCGAGATAGACGTTGCCGACGTACGAGGTCGACTGCTCCTTGTTGACGTAGTGCTCGACGAGCACACCGTCCTCCAGGACGCCGATCTGCGTGCGGTCGCCGTTCTGCCGGACGACCATCACCCGCTCGACGGCCTCGCGGCGGGCCAGGAACTCGGCCTCGGTGATGATCGGGACGCGGCGGCGGCCCTGCTCGCGGCCCTCGCGGCGGCGCTGCTTCTTGGCTTCGAGCCGCGTGGAGCCCTTGATGGACTGCACCTCGTCGGACGGCTCGGAGGGCTTGCGGGGCTCACGGACCTTGACGACCGTGCGCTCCGGGTCGCCCTCGCCGGGCTCCGCGTCGACGGTGGCGTCACCGGCGCGGCGGCGCCGCCGACGACGGCGCCGGCTGCTGGAGCTGGAACCGGTGCTCTCCTCGGCGCGGGCGTCCTCGGCGTCCTCTTCCTCCTGCTCGGCCGTGTCCTCGGCGTCCTGCGCGGCCTGGTCGGCGGCGAGTTCGTCGGACTCGGCGTCCACGCCCTCGCCGGCCTCGCCGTCACCGGCGTCACCACGACGCCGGCGCCGGCCGCCGCGGCGGCGGCGCCGACGCGAACCGGTCTCCTCCGCCTCGTCGCCGTCGGCGTCCTCGGCCGAGTCCTCCGGCTCCCCCGGCTCCTCGGCGCTGTCCTCGGTGTGGGTCTCGACGGCGTGGCTCTCGACGGCCTGGGGCTCGTCGCCGTAGCCCGTGGCCCGGCGGCGACGGCGGCGCCGCGTGCCGGTCTCGGCCTGCTCCTCGGCGGCATCCTCGGGCTCCTCCGCCTCGGCGGCCTCCGCGGCGGCTTCGGCGGCGGCCCGCTCCGGGGTCTGGAACTTCGGTTCGGTGAACACGGGCGCCTGGAACACAGCGACGGCGGGCCGCGCGGGCCGGCGCGACGCCTCGGCCCCGGCGTCCGCGGCGGACTCCTGGCCGGGCTCCTGGGCGGAGGGCTGTGCGGGCTGCCGCGCGGGCTCGGAGAACCCGGAGGCGGCCTGCCGCACGACACGACGACGGGTACGACGCGGAGCATGCTCCTCGGCGGACTCGGCGGCCTCGGCGGCCTCGGCGGCCTTGGTCTCGACCGCGACGGACCGCGCGGCCTCGGCGCCACCGCCGACGGCACGGGTCTCGGCGACGGCCCCGGTCTCGACGGCGGGACCGCCCTCGGCGGCCGGTCCGGGCTCGGCGGCGGGACCCGTCTCGGCGGCGGGCGCACCGGCGGGCGCGGACACCCGGCGCGCGGCCCGACGGCGGACGCGCCGCGCCCCGGTCTCCTCGGCCCCGGCGGGCACCTCGACGGCGACGGGGGTCTCGGCGGTGACCGGAACCTCGACGGGTTCCCCACCGGGCGCGGGGGCCTCGCCGCTCTCCACGGTCTCGCCGGCCCCGGTGGACACGGCACTCTCCACGGCCTCGGCCGCCTCCGCGGTCGGGGCACCGGAGGGCGCGGACACACGGCGCGCGGCCCGACGACGCGTACGGGCGGCGGGCGCGGGCTCCTCGGCGGCAACCGATGTGTCGGCGGCCGACACCTCGGCGGCGGGCACCTCCGCAGGCGCACCGGACTCGGCGGCGGACGCGGCACTCTCCACGACCTCGGCCGCCTCGGCGGCCGGGGCAGCGGAGGGCGCGGACACGCGCCGCGTGGCCCGACGACGCGTACGGGCGGCGGGCGCGGGCTCCTCCTCGACGGCGGCCGGTTCGGCCTCGGCGGCGGGCGCCACGGTGGTCTCGGCGGTCACCGGTACGACGGTCTCGGCGGCGGCGTCCTCCGCGGCGGCCGGGGCGCCGGCCGGCGCGGACGCGCGCCGCGCGGCCCGGCGACGCGGGCGTGCGGCGGGCGCCGGCTCCTCGGCGGCGACCGACGTCTCGGCGGCGGGCGCCTCGGCGATCGCGGTCTCGGCCTGCTCCTCGGCCACCGGCCCCGCGGCCGGTACGACGGTCTCCGCGCCGGTGGGCGGCCCGGCGGGCGCGGAGGCGCGGCGGGTCGCACGACGACGCGCACGAACGGGGGGCGTGGGCTCCTCGGCGGCGGGCGCTTCGGCGACCGCGGACTCGCGCGCCGCCGCCTCTGCCGTCGCCTCTTCGGACGCCTCTTCAGCCCCGTGGATTTCTTGGAACTCTTGGATCTCTTCAGCCTCTTCGGTCTCTTCGGTCTTCACCGGCTCGTCCGTCACAACGGTCACAGGCGCCTCGGCGCCCACAGTCGTCTCGACGCTCACGTCGGCGACCTGGGTCTCCGCGGTCACCTCGGCGTTGGCCTCGGCCCCGGTGGGCGGGCCCGCCGGGCGTGAGGCGGCACGGCGACGCCTGCGCGGCGGCAGGGTGTCGCTAGGAGTGTTGGGTTCGGAACCCTCGACGGGTTCGATCGGTTCGAGCATGCGGGCGTTTCTCCCGTCAGGCTCCCGGGCGCCGCGCCTGGTCCGGCGTCGATCCGCTCGATCGACCGCCGCTGACGTCCGCGGCCCGCTCGATGCGCGATGACCGCCGCCGGGGCGCGGGCGCCGCACGGGAGCTCTCTGTGTCCTGTCTCGCCGGTTCCGTACGCCGTGTTGCCTACGGCCTGGCGAAAGTCTTCTGGTCGGTGCGCTGCCCGACCCAGGTGGCTCCCGAGTACAAGGGCGGCGCTTCGACGCCCGTCCCTACGCGGGACCTTCCGGCACCTGCGCCGTCGCGGCGGCAGTGGCGGCGGCCGGTTGCGGCTCGGTCGCTGCTGCCTCGCGGTCGGGCGCGAGCGGGTCGGTCACCGTGCCGGTCTCTTCATCGAACGGCCCCTGCGCCAGCCTGGTCACCGCTGCGGGGACCGGCGGCGCCAGGTCGGCCACGGCGCGGAGACCGGACAGGACGTCGTCGGGTCGTACGGCAGGCGTCACGTGCCGAACAACCAGCCGCAGTATCGCACAGGGCCGGCCGGTCGGCCTATCAGGCTGCGAACTGTACGTTTCCGCGCTCGCCAGGCACTCAAGACCGACGACGGCGGCGCGGGCGTCGAACGTCCGCACGCCGTTCTTGGTCATGCGCTGCACCTCGACGGTGCCGGCCTCGGTGAAGACCTTCACCGCGCGTGCCGCCTCGGCCGGTTCGACGCCGTCCAGCCGCAGCTCCCACACGGAGGCGGTCAGCCGGTCGGCGAGCCCCGCCGTGCGGGCCTCGACCGCGTCGACGACGTCGAGCCCGGCGGGCAGCGACTCGTCGAGCAGAACACGCAGCGTGTCCGGGTCGCGGGTGTCGGCGAGCGCGATCTCCAGGTACTCCGCCTCACTGCCCGTGCCGGTGGGTGCGGCATTGGCGTACGACACCTTCGGATGCGGCGTGAACCCCGCCGAGTACGCCATCGGCACCTCGGAACGGCGCAGCGCACGCTCGAAGGCGCGCTGGAAGTCACGGTGGCTGGTGAACCGGAGGCGGCCGCGCTTGGTGTAACGCAGTCGGATGCGCTGCACCGCCGGTGCGGGCGGCGGGCCTTCGGGCTGTCGCTTGCCCAGTGTCGTTCAGTCCTTAGTGAGTGCGGTCGTACTGCTACCAAGAGTACGTGTCTCACGGCCGTCGAGTTCCCGGCGCTCGACCGGCTCGGGCCGCCGCGGCTCGCCGAACAGGGCCCTGCGGACGTCGGCGCGCACCTGCCGTGCCGTCTCGCGCGCGCCGGCCAGCGCCTGCCGGGCGGTCCGTCCCACGGCACGCGCGGCCTCGGCGGCGGGCCGCAGCACCGCGTCCCTGAGGACATGCCCGACGGGAGTGAGAACCGTCCGGTACGCCCAGCGCACCGGCTCCACCAGGAGCCACCGGAAGAGGGTCGCGAGGAAGCGTCCGACGGCGCGGGAGACGTACCCGGCGACCCGCCAGGCGTGACCGAGCGGCGTCCCGATCTCCCGGGCGACCACGGCGAGGACCCGGCCCGCGGGCACGAGCACCCAGCGCCACAGCGCGAGGGCGGGCAGCACGAACAGGATGCGGGCCGTCCAGTACAGGACGGCTCCGATCCCGGTGACGAGCGCGCCGACGCACCAGGCCAGGGCCCGTCCGACGGGCGCGAGGAGGTGGACGTACAGCCATTGCGCGGGGACGACGAGCAGATGGCGCAGCAGCCAGGCGACGACGGCGAACACCCCGGTGCCCAGGACGGCGAGCAGCGTCCCCGCGCCCTTCAGGAACCGGCCGATGCCGCGGCCTGCCGGGGCGAGCACGCGCGCGTACAGCCACGCCAGCCCGGCGCCGGCCGCCCGCGCGAGCCAGGCGAGTGCGTGTCCGACGGGCGTCAGCACATACCGGTACAGCCAGTCCAGCGGCACCACGACGAGGACGTGTCCGAGCAGGCCGAGCGCCTTGCCCACGGGCACGACGACATACCGCCACAGCGCGACCAGGGGCCGGACGAGCACGGTCCGGCCGAGCCACAGCAGGGCCCGCCCGAGCGGCCGCAGCACGGAGTCGGTGAGCAGCCGCCCGGCCGCGACCAGGGCGTCCCATGCGATCCGTACCGGCACCACCAGCACGAGCACCACGATCCGCACGGGCATCCGGATCGCGACGACGAGACACCCCTCCGGGGGCCGCGGCTCGGACGGCGGTGGGGGCGGGCGCTTTTCGAGATCCATACCGGTCTCCATGCCGGTATAGACGCGCCGAACGCCCGTACGGATGCAGCGGGCCCGGTGGGCATGACGCGTCCGCCGCCGGATCAGGGCCGCACGTCGAGGGGGCGCGCCGTCAGGACTTGGAGTTGCGCTGCGCGTGCGCGCCGTGCCGGGGACGGAACCGGGGGGAGACCTGGCCGACCAGCTCCCAGAAGCACACCAGGGCGGTGATCGGCGGAATTCCGAGCATCACGTACGACAGCAGCGAGCGCGAGGAGTGGCTGACGCACAGCGCCACCGCCATGGCCGAGGCCGCCAGGATGACCCCCCAGGACCGCCGTGCGCTGCGGCGCTGCACCGTCGCCCGCAGGATGGACAGGGCCGCCACGAACCAGGGTCCGTACACCGTGAGCGGCCACCACTGCGCGAGGTTCGAGGGCAGCACGGAGAAGGCGATGGTGCGCAGTTGCCCGTAGGAGTAGGAGACGGACCAGCCCAGCATGGAGGCGGCGCACAGGGTGATCGCCACGATGAGGACCGTCACATGGGTGACCCGGTGGCCGCCGTCCAGGAAGTGGGACTCCGTGCGCAGTCGCCGTCGTCCGCTTCTGCGGGGCGGGCGCCGGGTCACTCGGGGCGCGGTGCCCGTGGCGGCCGCGGTGGACAGCATCCGGGCCAGTTCGTCGTCCAGGTCCCAGGCGTGGGTGGCATCCGGCGCCGGCGGGTGCCAGCTCTGCTGCGCCGACAGGGACACCGTGTCGTACGCGGGCTGGGTGAGTGTGTCTGGGTCGGTTCTCAGGGCGTAGTGACGGTTGTAGAGACCGGCCTCGTCGTAATTCCCGTCCATCCGATAATTCCTCCGCGCTCCCGCTCAGCACGTTCCGTCGAGAGCGCGCAGATATTCGCTCTCCATTTTTCTGATCTTGTCCAGGAAATCATCGAGCAGGTCCGAGCAGTGGTTGGGTCCAGACCCCCCGCCGACCGACCCGCATTCGTCACCGACCGACGGGTGGTTCATGGCTCCGCATCCCTCTTTCCAGATCACGGTCACTTAACGAGCACACCCGTGGGCCAGGTGTCGGACATTCGGGGGATTGAATCGCCCTCAAGGGGTATCCGGGTGCCTGATGACAACATTTAATGCGCGAAAGTATGACCGCGCGGCCGGGTGTCCGACCGCGCGTGTCGGCTTGCGCCGGCGCATGCCCGCCGGTCAGCAGCCGGTTGCTCGGAATGAAGCCCGCGGCGGATCTGCGCCCTGCAGGGGCGCGGGGAACTGCGCGCCCAGCCACAACGCACCCGCACCCGACGTGTCTGCCGGATGCGTCGGCCGCCGGGCGTGCCGCCCCGCAACCCGCCACACCCGCCACACCCCCCACACTCGGTGCGCATGCGGACGAACGCCCCGCACTTCCGGCCTGCGCCGCGCTCGCGGAACATCCGTTCGTCACCGCCCCCGGGAGCCGTGCAGACGCCGGCCCACACCGCCGGGAGTCGGCGGGCCGGCAGGCCGTGAGTAACCGGGCGCGGCGCTGCGCGCTGCCGGTCCTTCTTCAACCTCTCGTCCGGCCGCGGGCGCCAGTCGGGGCCGCCGTTCAGGCCAGGGGCGTGGGGGCCCACCGCGGCGGAGCCGCACATCGGCACAGCCCCGTGCCGCTTCGGGGCGCTGTCGGGCCGTAACGGACGGCACCGGATCTGCTCAGCGGGCGGGCTGGGCCCTGCCGCCCTCGGAGAGCAATTCGTCGAAGAGCGCCCGGTAATGGACCATGGCGCCGCGCAGTTGCTCGGTGGTGGCCTGCTGGCGGGTGCTGAGCGCCTCGATCTCATGGGCCGACCGGTAGTGTTCGAGGGTGTTGCCGTGCTCCACCGAGAGGTCCTTCATCTGCTGTTCGTACCCCTCGGTCGGGTAGCCGCGGTCGTGCATGAGCGAGGTCACCAGCCGGTCGGCGTCGTGCACCGCGTCCTGCGGCCGGTCCACGAACTCCTCCTGGACACCGCGCCATTCACCCACGTACCGCTCGCGGGCGGCGGCGGGCAGCGGCTTGATCTCCAGGGCGTCGTGCCGCTTCTCCCGCTCCCTGAGTTCACGCTCACCGGCCAGCCGGCCCCCCGATGCCTCGACCGCCCGCTCGTACTCGGGGCCGAAACGCTCACGGAGACGACGTCGCCTCATCAGGAGCGAGGCCGTCACAGCGGCCAGAACGACGACCAGCACCGCCAGGACGACGATCGCCGCCAGCGCGCCTGTTGACATCGGACGCACCTCCTTCGGGGCGTCTCTACGGAATCGGACAACCCCCGGTTCCCCCGTTTTGTCCGATTCAACCGCCCCGCCGGCGCCCGGGACCCCGCGCCGGGCTCCACGCCCCGGTGATCAGTCCCGGTGATTCAGTCCCGCCGAGGCCGTACGCCGTACGCTGTACGCCGGAGGCAAGCGCTCCGCTGGATGCGCCGCGATGTGCCGTCGGTCGTCCGCAGCACATCACTACGGCCCCGCGCCCCTCCGGGGGCGCCGTCCATGCCGCCGACTCAGGCTTGCCGCCGGCTCAGAGCTTGCCGCCGATTTCGCAGGCGCGGCACGGCGGACGGCCGCAGATGCACTGCGTGAGGGCTTCGACGACCCCGCGGTCGTGGTACAGGCACTCGTCCTGGCAGGTGTGGCGCGGAATGAACCCCGCCTCGATCTCGCCGGGCCACGGCTCATGGCCGTCCCGGCAGCGCGCGAACCGCTCCGGATCGGTGGAGTGCAGGTCACGCATGCGCGACCGCGCCTCGTCCTCCAGCAGCCGCACCCGCTCCACCAGGTCCTTCAGTTCGGCGGCGAGGCTGGAGTAGTTGTCGGCGCCGGTCCGCACATGGGCCGCCCGCAACGCCATCGCCGCGTTGCCCAGGAACCGGCCGGCGTCTTGAAGGTCGGTCACGTGATGCATCTGAATGCCGTTCACGCCTCGTACCCATACGGCGTCCATACTGCTCACTGATCCACCTTCCCGATGTGCACCCCGTTTAGCGCGAGACACTGATGTGCGGGGCAGGCTGCCTCCGCACAGAGAAAAACGAACTTAATTAACGAAGCTAAAGGCTTGGGCCGCTCACGTCCAGCAGATTCCTGGTGAATCGGCTCACAGCGGGCATTGCGTTCACCGCGGCCGGAATTTCTGGATCTTCCCGGCCCGGGATTCGATCTTGCGGCTATCGGAATACGGCCGCGGCGAGGGCCAGGCCGAGGTAGACCGCCCCGAGCCCCGCGAGGACCGAGACGATCACATTGGCCGCCGCGAGAAACCGCGAGCCGGCCTCGGCCAGCCGCAGCGTCTCGTACGAGAACGTGGAGTACGTGGTCAGGGCGCCGCACAGACCGGTGCCGAGAAGGAGCCGCACCTCCTGCGGCACGGCGGTGGCCAGGGCCGCCCCGGTCAGCGCGCCCAGGATCGCCGACCCGGCCGCGTTGGCGGCGAAGGTGCCCCACGGAAAGGCGGTGTCGTGGCGGGCCTCGACGGCCCGGTCGATCAGATACCGCAAGGGAGCGCCGACGGCGCCGCCCAGCGCGACGAGCAGAAACCCCATCGGCGCGGTCACCTCCTCGCCAGGGCGATCCGGCGGGCGGCGACCGCGCCGACCCGCACGGCCACGAGCGCCAGCACCACGGTCGCCACCAGGTATCCCATGGCGAGGCCGACCCGGTCCGCGCGCACCAGGCGCTCGATGTCGGCGCAGTACGTGGAGAAGGTCGTGAAGCCGCCGAGGACCCCGGTGCCGAAGAACGGCCGCAGCAACGGATGCGCGGACCACCCCTCGGTGATCGCCACCAGGAAGACACCGATGACGAGACATCCGACGGCGTTCACACCCAGCGTCGTCCACGGGAAACCGGCCGCGCCGGTCGGCCACAGCAGCGCCGCCGCGTACCGGGCGCAGGCGCCGATCGACCCGCCCACGGCGATCACGGTCAGCACCTGGGCGTGTCCGTGGGGGGCGTTACGGCGCTGACGAGCCTCTACCACTGCGGACCCTTCCGGCGGCCGATCGGGCACGGCGCGCGCGTTCTGGCCTACTGCCACTCCGCCCGTGAATCGTACGGCACCGGCCGACGGGAGCCGCGGCGCGCGGATTTGACACACGCAATGGCCGGACGTCTCCTGGAAGAGGGAAAACTGCTCCCGGAGGCTGCTGATGGCAACCTACGAGTATCTGTGCAGCCGGTGCGGCCCATTCGATGTGAAGCTGGCCATCGGAACGGCGCCCAAAGCCCATGGATGCCCTGAATGCGCGGGCGAAGCGAGACGTGTGTTCTCCTCCCCCGGCCTTTCACGGACCTCGAATGCGGCCGCTGCCCTGCGGGCCCGGGAGGAGCAGTCCCGTGAGGCCCCGGCGGTGGTCTCCGAACTCCCGCCGGGCACGGGGGTGCGTCCGCGTGCGCACCCCGCGCTGCCGCGGTTGCCGCGCCCCTGAGGACGGTGGCCGACGAGCGGAACGTCTCATGACTCCGCTGCCCACGCGGGCTTAGGAGGTGCCTCCTCGTGGCGAATGTGGGACTGCTCTTCGTCGGTGCGGTGCTCTACATCAACGGGCTGCTTCTGCTCGGAAAGGTCGAAGCCCGCTCGGCGGGTGTGTTCAACCTCTTCGTGGGCGCGCTCCAGGTCCTGACGCCGACCTATCTCATCTTCGTGGCCGACAATGACCCGAAGAAGATACTGGCGGCGTCCGGCCTGTATCTTTTCGGCTTCACCTATCTCTATGTGGGCATCGGCCTCCTGGTCGTCCTCGACACCACCGGGGTCGGTTATTACTCGCTCTTCGTGGCCATCACGGCCCTGGGGTATTCGTACGTCAATTTCCGGCTCGTGAAGGACAACCCCTTCGGAGTCATCTGGCTCTACTGGGCGTTCCTGTGGTTCCTTTTCTTCTTGCTGCTCGGTCTCAAGAAGGAACGGCTCACCGCCTATACGGGCTGGGTCACGGCGATCGAGGGCTGGGTGACGGGCGTGATCCCCGCCGCTCTGCTGCTCTCCGGCTACTGGAAACACCCCGACGAGACCGCCATCGCCCTGGGGGCCTTCGCGGTCGTGGTGTTCGGGGCACTGTGGCCGCTCACCCGGAACACCCGGAACCGTCCGGCCTCCACCGCTTCGACGACCGAGTCGAGCACATCCATGTGACCGGACCGGAAGCAATGAGGAAGTTGCCATGCCTGAAGTTCTCTTCACCGTCGACCAGAGCAAATCCATGCGCGAGCAGGACATACCGGGGCACAACAGGTGGCACCCCGACGTCCCCAACGTCACCATGGTCAAGCCAGGAGCCGAGTTCCGCGTCGAGTGCCGTGACTGGACCGACTGCCAGATCGGCGACAACGACTCCGCCAACGACGTACGCGACATCGACCTGACCATTCCCCACATGCTCAGCGGGCCGATCGGCGTGGAGGGTGCCGAACCCGGCGACCTGCTCGTCGTCGACATCCTCGACCTCGGTCCCGTGCCGCAGCAGCGCGGGGACGCGGCCGGCCAGGGCTGGGGCTACACCGGCATCTTCGCCAAGGCCAACGGCGGAGGGTTCCTGACCGACTACTTCCCGGACTCCTACAAGGCCATCTGGAACTTCCACGGCCAGCAGGCGGTCTCCCGCCACCTGCCCGGCATCCGCTACACCGGGATCACCCACCCCGGGCTGTTCGGAACGGCGCCGTCGGCCGAAATGCTCGACCGCTGGAACGCCCGCGAGAAGGCGCTGATCGACACCGACCCGAACCGGGTCCCGCCGCTCGCCATACCTCCCGACGCCAACAACGCACTCGCCGGCACGGCCACCGGGGAACTCGCCACCCGCATCAACGAGCAAGGCGCACGCACGGTGCCGGCCCGTGAGAACGGCGGCAACCAGGACATCAAGAACATGACCCGCGGCTCCCGGGCCTTCTTCCCCGTGTACGTCCACGACGCCAAACTCTCCGCGGGAGACCTGCACTTCAGCCAGGGCGACGGAGAGATCACCTTCTGCGGCGCCATCGAGATGGGCGGCTACATCGACTTCCACGTCGACCTGATCAAGGGCGGCATGGAGGCGTACGGCATCACCACCAACCCGGTGTTCATGCCCGGCAACGTCGAGCCGCGCTACACGGAGTTCATGAGTTTCATCGGGGTCTCGGTCGACCACGACACGGACACCAACTTCTACATGGACGCCACGCTGGCCTACCGGCGGGCCTGCCTCAACGCCGTCGAGTACTTCAAGCGGTTCGGCTACAGCGGCGAACAGGCATATCTGCTGCTCGGCTCCGCGCCCGTCGAGGGACGCATCAGCGGCATCGTCGACATCCCCAACGCATGCTGCTCGCTGTACGTACCCACGGCCATGTTCGACTTCGACGTCCGCCCCACCGCCGCGGGCCCGACAAAGGCAGACCGCGGCCAATGCGCCCTCACCACCGCCTGACCCCCACCCCGGCCCCGCACCCCACCTGCGGGGCCACCACTCCACGGGAACTGATCAGCCCATACCGATGATCTCCAGGGTCGGAGGCAGCAGTTCCGCTCCAACGGCCCTCGTTGCTGCAGGCAACCGAAGAGTGCGGAGGGAGCGCACATGTCGCAGCGAACTCACGTCGACATCGGGAAGGTGGGTCTCCAATGTCAGGTCGGTGAGACGGGGAAACGCGGCAAGCCACTCCCAGGAGCAACGCAGATCTGCCGCTATCCACAGTCCCGTGAGGCGGTCAGCTACGCAGGAGTGTTTGATTTCCTCGGGACTGAGAGGCGATGTGATCCTCAAGAGGGGTCTCCCGCCGAAACGGCGCAGTGCCCTGAGTTCCCGACCGCTTGAAACCACAAAATAGAGGTCGTCCTCCCGCAGGTATGCAATGACCTCTTCGGCGTAGCGGTCGGTGTCGAACCGGCTCCAAGCGAGGGCTAGTTCGGCACGTACCCGTAGGTCCTTCACGCTCCGAAAACGGGTCAGCACCGGGATCGCGGCATCGGTTCCAATGCGAGCAGCGGTGAGGACTGTGAAGTAGGCCTCGTCGTGGGTGAGGTCCTTCGGACCCTGCAGCACTTCCAGCACAACCGGGCCGACATCTGAGAGCGCACGTGCCTGGGCGACCGAACGGGGCGGAATGAGCTTTTCTGCACGACGCTGGACCTCGGTTCGCACGGCGGGATCAAGTTCGGTAGCGTCGTCCAAGCAGGCCGCAGCCAGCAGATGGAGTCGGTGGCGGGTCTCCTTGGAAGAGTCCCCGCGTTCGATCAGTCCGGTGAGCAGTCGAGTGCGTTCTCCCGGGCGGGCGTGAGCCACGGCCATGCGGATGACATCCTCCCACTGGTCAAGGTGGGCGTTACCGCCAAGGAAGTCAAAATCGAGGTTCTCTACGGCGGCCCTGGCTCCGAGATAGTCCTGAAAGGTCCTGTGGATGAACTGCATGGTGCCTTCAACGGGCTCGATGAGCAAGCCGCTTCGGACGAGCAGGTGCCGGTAGATCTGCTTCAACGTGCCCTGTTCGGCGACGCGTGGCATAGCCGTCAACGCTTGGGACAGCAGGTCCAGGGCATCCTGCGCGTCCATCTCTGAACGACCGTTACGGATCAGCCAGTACGCCAATTTCTGGATCAGCTGAACCTGATGGGTTTCGCCGATACGCATGTCGCCCGTCTTGTAGACACCGCGTTCGCGGTCTCTCCGAGAGAGCAGCATGGACAGTGCCGCGTCGTAGAGTTCCTTACGTCCGTCGGGGAGGTAACCCCTCCGGTCACGATGCAGTGCACAGATGAGCCCGCACATAAGCGGATTGGTGGCGAGCCGGGCGAGTTCCTGCTTGGCCCGTACGGCGTAGAGCAGTTCTTTTCCATACGCGTCTGCACGGCCCGCCGCCTTGTGCCAGCGTCTGATGAATGCGGCGACATCATCACGGCTCATGGGAGCCAGATCAAGTTCCGAGAATTTCTCGTCTGCCAGCCAATGTTCTCGCACGGCCGAGGGTCGTGAAGTGACAAGCCAATGGTTCTTCGGGTAGGAACCGATGAGATCCCGCAGCCAGTTGCGGGCTTCCTCGCGTTCCTCCTCGGGCATCTCGTCGATCCCGTCAACCAGCATCAGCCCACGCCCCGCGGTCAGCACACGGTCGTACCAGCCCGTGGGCTGGGCGTGGGCGATCGGGCACCCTACCGCCGAAAGGAACTCGTCCGGGGCGGGCAGTCGTGCCCCGGCACGGGTCAGGGAGCGCATCGGCAGTACGAACGGCACCAGGCCATGGAGGTAAAGGAGTCGTTCGTCGAGATCGTTACGTGCGGCACTGACCGCCAGCCACTGCACAAGCGTGGTTTTGCCGGAACCTGCCACACCCCGCAACAGCACCCGGGCACGCCCGGCCAAGACCTGTTCGGCAGGGAGCACCAACGGAATCTCGCCAACCGCGGTCCCCGTGGCCTCTAAGCTCAGATAGGCCGCATCGAGAGGCCACGACGCCGACGTTTCGGACAGATCAAGACCGAAGATGGTCAGCTTGCCGTGCTTCTTAGAGATATAGCGCGCGTAGCGCTCCTCGAAACCGCCGTCCGCCGGGGAAGGCGTTCGCAGAATCAGCGTGTCGATCTTCGAGGACAGTTCTTCGATCCGGCGAGTCTGCTCAACGAGCGTGCGGGGTACGAAGGTGGACCTCGTGGTGAAGAAGTGCAGGATGTGCAGGCAGGCCGTGTCCACTACTCTTGTATGCAGCAACACCGCATCACTCGACAGCCCAATCGTAGCTGCCTGGTTGCCCGATCGAAGGCGCCGAGACAGTTCCAGATAGCCGAGTTGTACAGCTTGGACGTCATCCATGTCGATATGACCCAGGCAGCTCAGTGAGTGCGTGACCGCGTTCACCACCGCGCGCTGCTCGAATCTGGGAAGGCGCTCCGACACACCAGTCGACAGTGCCGCGCGATCCACCAAATCTTCTGCGATCTTGCGGAGTTCGACATCAGAGAGAGTCCGCTTCTCGCCACGGAACGACACCAGCTTCGAGATGCGCACAGGCCGCTCGACAAGGCCTGCACCGGGGCCGTCCGTCACAAAGAGTTTCTTCACCAACGGGACAACAATGCTCGATGCGAGCCGGGCCCCAATGCTCACGGGTTCCATGACCGCTTCAGCATAGAGCTCCGAGGCCGGCCGCGGCCGTTGAACGCATCACTGCGTCAAAAAATGCATCCACCTCTGCGAAAAGGAACAAGATGCCACCCCGCCGAAAGCACCGGACACCAACGTGACACCTATCGCCACCTACTGACGTTCTGGTCGGCAACGTTCTCCTATGCCGCCCAGACTCTTGCGAGGAGCCCGCATGATCTCCCGCCACCCACTCTGCGCACCGAGCGCCGGCAGGACGGCAGCCTCACCTGGATGTGAGTGTTGAGAACAGGGCACACCCAGCGCTACGAAGCCAGTGGCATTACTCGACTTCGATGCCGTAATCCTGGACTAGTTGCTCCAGACCCCCGGTATACCCCTTCCCACCAAGCACGAAGTCCCAGTCACCATTTGGTCTGTGTCGGAAGGAACCGAGCACCAACGCCGTTTCACCGGAGCGGCCGTCGGAGACCTCAAGACGGCCGAGTTCAGTCCGCGCCGGGTCGAGCAAGCGGATACAGGCATCGGTGAAACCTGACAGATCGGCGTCCGGGTTCACCTCCGGATCAACAGCGGCCACCAGAACGAACCGATCCGCGTCCTCGGGCAACCTGTCGAAGGAGACGCGTATGGCCGCCTTGTCCGGCACCGCGGCCGGCACCGCACGCACCGAGCCGTCCGGGGTCTGGAGGTTGTTGAAGAAGACGAAGTGCTCCTCGCTGAGGACTCGATTGCCACGGCATACCAGCGCGCAGACGTCCAGCGCGACGCTGCCGGACCACGTCATGCCCAGCACGTTGTAGTCATCGGGCGAAGTCGCGGGACCGGAAGGCGTCGGCTGCGCGGGGGCCGGTCGTCCGCCCTCCCCCAGCCGTCCACGGAGCCCGTGCCGGTGCAGCAGGTCGACGAGTCCGGTGCCCGAGACCAGCTCCAGCGGCTTGCCGCGGGCGAAGGTGTGCGAGCCGGGGCCGAAGCCCGAAGTGGTCACCAGAACGCCCTTGTTGGCGCCGGTGTCCTGGACCGTGCCGTACAGGTCACGTACGGCGGTGGGTGGCACGGTGTTGCGGTAGCGCTTCACCTGGACGACGATCTTGCCGCCCCGGATGGGAGTCGGGTCCAGCGCGTCGACATCCACGCCACCGTCGTTCGATCGCTGTGTCGTCACCGCCTGCATCCCCATGGCGCGGAAAAGGTCGGCCACAAGGGACTCGAAGGCGATCGGATCCATCTCGTACAGATCCGGCTCCTCATCACCTCCGCCATGGGTGACGACATGGTGACCGACGTCCTGGGGTTGCCGGCTGGGGCGTACGGAGGTGAGTTGGTCGGGCCGGGTCGTGAGCTGTCCCCGTAGCGCCCCCGTCAAGCAGCTGATCGCATCCACCTGTTCCAGATGCAGGTCGGTGAAGGCCGCTCGCTGGGCCATGACGGTCGCCAGGAAGATGTGCGCCCGTCTGCCTGTCGCAGGATCATGGGCATCCACGAAGCCGTTCAGCGCGACCGAGTCGAGGATGCCGTACTCGTCCGCCGCGAAGAGCTGGTGCAGGACCAGCAGCACGCTCTGCGCCAGCACCTCTCGGTACAGCGCACGTCGCTGCGTCACGGGACGCACCGTTTCCTTGTCCTGGTCCTGGGCCGGCACGTACCTCACCGATTTCGCTTCCGGAACAACGTCGTACCCGGGCAGTTCCCAGTCCAGTACCAACTGCCGCGCCGCCGAGTCGAAG
Organism: Streptomyces diversicolor; assembly: GCF_057537855.1. Lineage (NCBI taxonomy): Bacteria > Bacillati > Actinomycetota > Actinomycetes > Kitasatosporales > Streptomycetaceae > Streptomyces > Streptomyces diversicolor. Next base: position 12,822 of record NZ_BAAJXA010000011.1, on the reverse strand, counting down.
GCCGCCACCACCTGCCGGGGAAAGCCATCGGGCCAGGCAGTGGACGAGTACAGGGCGGCCGAGAAGTACTCGACCACGGATTCGGGGTCGCCCCGTCGGACACCCGCGGTGGCCTCGGTGATGCCGACGTTGTGCCGACGGACCTCGGCTCGTTGCGCCTCGGCCCTCTGGTCGTAGTCGCGCTGGGCGGCGGCTAACTGCTGCTGCCGCTGCGCCTCGGCGGCCTGTGCCGCGTGCCAGTCGCGCTCAAAGCGGGATCGCGCCTCAGCCTGCGCCTGCGCACGCCGGTTGGCCGTCCAGCCGCCCTGCGCCTGGTACTGGTTCGGATCCGGCATGCGCACGGGCCATGCGAGCCGGCCAGGGTCGAACGGCGGAATGTCTTCCACGCGCATCAGGGATGACGCCCTGAAGGCCGACGCCTGGCATCCCACGGTCAAAAGCCCCTGCAAGGTGGCGACCTGCGCATCCAGCTCTTCGGTACGCCGCCTGGCCTCCGCCTGCCGATACTCCCGGTGCCCCTGAGCGGCACGTCGTTGATGGTCCCGTGCTTGTCGGGCTTCCTCTCGACGTCGCCTTTGCTCGGCTTCGATCTGCCGCTGGTACTGGCGCTGCGCTTCAGCCCAAGTGTTGACGAAACCAGCAGAGCGACGACTCATGCGCTCAAGCCCTCCCCAGGACGTCGGCAGCGCCGACCGAACCCTGGTTGCCCCCGCAACCAGTTGTGACAAACCGACTTTATCCAGCAATCGCCGTCCTGGATATCAACTTGCCAAGGGCAACTGAAATCAGCAGCGCGCGCAGGTCACTGGCATGCCTAGGTGTTCTGTCCCGGGAGGTTGTGGACGGTGACAGAGTTCACGGCTGACCAATCTTGAAATGGGTGAGGGCCTTCTGGCCTGGTGTGGATTGCGACATCTGCACCGGCAACAGAAAGGCCCTCGTGCCCCACTGTAATGCACCCCTGAGCGAGACCGGCCGCCTGCGCCTTGCCCGCTGCGTGGTCGAGGACAACTGGCCCCTCAGACGCGCCGCGGAACGCTTCCAGGTCTCGCCGACCACGGCCCAGCGCTGGGCCGACCGTTACCGGAAGTTCGGCGAGGCCGGGATGTGCGACCGGTCCTCCCGTCCCCGCACAAGCCCGCGCCGCATCCCCACCCGCACCGAGCGCCGCATCATCAAGGTCCGCGTCCTGCGCCGCTGGGGACCGGCCCGCATCGCACACCTGCTCCGGCTGATGCCCTCCACGGTGCACCGCGTCCTGAGCCGCTACGGCCTGGCCCGCCTGTTCGGGCCACAGGCCGCGTCATACGCCGCTACGAACGCGACAAGCCCGGCGAGCTGGTCCACGTCGACATCAAGAAACTCGGCAACATCCCCAACGGCGGCGGCCACAAGACCCTGGGCCGGCAAGCGGGCCGCAAGAACCGCTCGAACGCCGGCTACAGCTACCTGCACACCGCCGTCGACGACCACCCCCGCCTGGCCTACAGCGAGATCCACGCGGACGAGAAGAAGGAGACCGCCACCGGCTTCCGGCAACGGGCCCACGCCTACTTCACCCAGTCCGGGATCACCGTCGAACGGGTCCTGACCGACAACGGCTCCTGCTACCGCTCACGCGACTGGCGCGATGCCCTGGCCGCAGCCGGGATCGCCCACAAGCGCACCCGGCCCTACCGGCCCCAGACGAACGGCAAGGTCGAACGCTTCAACCGCACCCTGCTGGACGAATGGGCCTACGCCCGCCCCTACGCTCAGAGCAGGAACGACGGGACGCCTTCCCTCACTGGCTGCACACCTACAATCACCACCGCGGACACACCGCGCTCAAGGGCCAACCACCCGCCAGCCGCGTCCCCAACCTCTCAGGGCAATACACCTAGGGCGCACGAACCGCCGGCGACCGGAAGCGCCATCAGCAGCCAAGGCGGCAGCCAACTCATCCTTGGACCAGAGCCAAAACGCAGCGCGACGGCCCCGGTACCATCAGGCACCGGGAACCGTCGCGTTCCCTCCCGGACCACCCCGGTAGCTGCCAGGCGCGGGGGTGGTCCGGTCTCGGTATGGGGTTGGAGCGCGGCCCCTCAATCGAGGGGAAGGCCCTCGAAACGTCCGAGGAGCCGCGCCCGTGGGCCGGAGAGGTCAGGCTCCGGCCGGTGACCGGGTCGCCGCCCACTCCCGATCGCGAGGGAGCAGACCGGGGCGGCGACCCGGCGCTTCTCAGGCCGCGTTTTCAGCCCACAGCCGATCGAGGTCAAGGCGACACCACACCGTCTTGCCCCCTTTGGTCCCCGGTGACCACCAGACCGCCTCCGCCAGCCGCTGGACGATGAGCAGCCCGCGCCCGCGGTCCGGCAACAGCGCCTCGGGGAAGTCGCCTGCCAGCGCGGGGGAGATGAAGTCACCTGCCGGAAGATCAGGCGGAGTCGAGTCTTCATCCGAGACACCGATCACTAGCACCTCAGGCCAGGTCATCAGCGACACATCGACCCGCCGCGCAGCGCCGGGCATGGCCAGGCAGTCATCCGGCACCGCGTGGTGTACGACGTTGCCGACGAGTTCGGACACGACGAGCCGCGCGTCATCGACCGCGTGCGCCAGTCCCCAGGTACGGAGATAGGAGCTGACCGTGTCGCGTGCGGCCTTGACGCAGTCCGGGTCTTCCGCGCAGACCGTCAGTGATCGGAAGTGGCCGTGCGCCGGATCGTGAACCGAGCGGCGCGGAAGGCTCGGCCCTGAGGCGTTCGCCGTGTGTTTGCTCTGCTGCGCTTCCACCGCGTTCCCTCCCGAGCACTGACGAGCCCGACAGCCCGCCGATCTGTGTCGAACAGTCAACGACGGAGGAGATGTAAGCGGGAGTGTTCACCTGGGGGTTCACATGAACACCCACCAGGCCAAGGGGGGTTCACAAATGGACCCCCCAGGCGGGATCACTGTGACACGATGAATACTCGCCGTCATTCTCGGGTTGGCAGGGGAGCATGAGCCGAGAGCCAAACGCGCAGTTGATCGCCGTGATGGACGAAGCGAAGGTCTCGAACAAGGGCCTTGCGAAACGCATGGCGGACGAGGCCAGTCGGCGCGGCCTCGAACAAGGCTCAGGAACAACACACATCTCTGTGAGGCGTTGGCGCGAAGGCGCCGGCATCCGGCCGGAGACAGCGGCGCTCATGGCAGACGTGCTCGCAGCCAAACTCGGGCGTCGCATCACACCGGGCGATCTCGGATTCTTCGACCACACCAAGGCGCCTGCACCCGAACCGATCGGCTACCCGAGCACTGTGCCCGACGTTCTGTCGGTGCTTGACGGACTCGCCCAGGAACGCGCTGACAACCCCACTCCGGGCCAACTGATCGTCGCAGAGGCCGACCTCAGCTCGGCCGTTCTGTCATGGATGATCGCGCGCCCCGACGGCATCCAGGCGGACAGGCCCGCCCATCAACGAGTCGGCATGCGAGATGTTCGCGCGATCAGAGACGCGGCCGGAACCTTCATGGCTCTCGACTTCAAGTACGGCGGGGGCCACGGGCACAAGGCTCTACGCCACTATTTCCGGCACGAGGTACTGCCCCTGCTCAACGCGAGCTATAGCGAGAAGGTAGGCACCGCGTTATTCGGCGCCGCCGCGGAGGTCTCCCAGTTGCTCGCGTGGACTGCATACGACGCCGGAAATCACCGGCTCGCTCACCGCTACCTCACTTCCACTCTGCGCCTGTCCCAAGTCGTAGACGACCGCATGTTCGGCGCCCGGATCCTCGGCAACCTCAGCCACCAGGCCAACTACCTGGGCAACCACGCCCAAGCCATCCAGTTGGCTCGCGCCGCCGTCGAGGGCGCCAAGGGCCGTGCCACCCCACGCGCCCTGTCCAACTACTCCGCCATGGAGGCCCGCGCCCTGTCCAACGCGGGCGACGGTATCGCGGCAGCCCGTGCGATGAAGGAGGCAGAGCGCCACTTCGAACGCGCCGACACAGCCGACGACCCCGCTTGGCTCTCCTACTTCGACGAAGCGGAACTCATGGGCGAACTCTGCCACTGCTTCCGTGACCTCAAGATGCGCCGTGAAGCCGTCGAGCAAGCCCAGCGCGCCGTGGACAGTACCGACCCGAAGTACGCCCGCACTCTCGGCTTCTGCCGCATGGTGCTTGCCCAAAGTCAGCTGCTCAACGGTGAGTTGGAAGCCGCCGTGACAACCGCGAGTCTCGCGGTCGAAGGCGGCGACTCCCTCCAGTCAACCCGCTTCCAACGCTACGTAACCGACTTCCAGAACGAGGTCAGCGTGCACGCGGCGAACCCGACCGTGGCCGCCTTCAACGAGCAGGTACGAGACGCGCTCGCCCGCATGGACGAGGACGACGAATAGCAGCTACCAGGGCCGCCAGTCCCGAGGAGCATCGTCATTGCGCAGGCCAGCCATACGCCGGCGGTACTCGGCCGCGGTTCCCTCGTCCTCCCGCACGTTCTGCATGAGCCACGTCGTCATCCCGAACTCTTGGATGCCACGCAGCGTCTCGTACCCGTGCCAGTCGTACAGGTCGCGCCCGTACGCGGCCACGAAGTCGGCGTACTGCTCATCGGTCTGCCACCCGAGGCTGTGGTGTTCGACGGCCGTGACCATCAGATCCCACTCGGGGTGGTCGTAGCAGAAGGCTTCGAAGTCGATCAGGATCACGCGGTCTTGGTCGTCCACCATGAGGTTCTGCACGTGAGCATCCCCATGCACGGGGCCCTTGGGCGTCTCGAAGCGCAGCTCACGGAACTTGTCGCGTAGCTCCCGCCACCGCTTCCGCAAGAAGACCTTGTCGTCATCCGGGATGACTGCCCGGTCGAGCCGCAGCTGTTGCTTGTCGAAGGGATCGTACGAGGGCAGCGAAAGATCGCCCGGCACAGTCAACGAGTGCAGGTCCCGCAGCACCCGCCCCAGCTCCCCATATGTCGCCTTCCGGCCCCCCTCGCTGATCAGGTGCCAGAACGTCACGGGGTGGCCATCGATCAAGAGGGGCTGCTCCAGATCCTGAAGGATCTGAGCAGCCGGGAACCGTTGCTGAGCCAGCCACCGTGACACGTCCACTTCGACGCGAGCCTTGGGCAACCATTCTGCCCCGCGCGCCACGCGTACGACCACTGGCAATGCGGCCAGCCGAAACAGCGCGTTCTCACCAAGGCGGATCAGCTCTGCGCCTCTGTCATCGAGACCTGCGGCCCGGCACGCGCCAGCCATCACCCGAGCAGCCTTCGCCGACGTGAACCCCTCTTGCGTTCGAGCAGCGTCAAGCGCCATGCCCGTACCAGCTCCCCTAGTCGTGCGCGATCAACCAGCGCACGCCTACGGGCGACCAACCCGACGCACGCCAGACACGACCTCGACGGTACCCACAGATCCACCGCCTGACGAGGACAGCGCAGCCCAGGAGGCACACCAACGGCCTCCCGGGAATCAGGAGGCCGTTGGTACAGATTCACTCAGGGCTCAGAGACTCTGTCGGTACTTGGACCAGGTTTCAGAGGCGGACATCATTCGGGAGGTCCACAAGTCGGGGCTGTCTCCGCCGATTTCGGCCCACATCCGTTGGTTGGCCGAGGCGAAAACATTCAGCGCCTGACGAGAAGCTGATTCCCACGCAGGCACCTGCTCTGCCCACTGCTCGGCGCTCTGCGGAGAATGCTCACCGGCCGCCATGAGCCAAATTACCCAGTAGGCGGCATCCAACCACGGTGCGCCACGAGTAGCCCAAGCCCAGTCGACCATGTAAGCGCGGTTTTCCTGAATCAGAACGTTTTCGTTGTTGAGGTCAGTGTGCAGCAGCGAGCTGCCCTCGAATAGCTCGGACTGGGAGGCGTCATCCACGTAGTTCCTCAGCCGCTGTCCGGCTTCTCGCAGTTCGAGCGGGGGGCATTCGGTCTCACTGAGACCGGTCAGAAGGCCGACCATCAGCGGAAGGTCTTGTGATCCGTGGCTGTAGTCGGCGTGATGGCCCTTGATGTGGTCGAATCCCAGCAGATCCCAGCCGCTTTCCTTCACCCGCCAAAGCAGCTCAGGGGAAATCCCCTTCAGGTAAGGGTTCACTTCGGCTTCGCGCTCCTGAGTCCAGGCCCATCGGTGGTCGGTTCGAAGACCCTTCACGTGAACCGTGCCGGCATCGCAGTGCAGGCGGGCCGCGATCTGGCTGTTGAGGCCGGCGGATACCGGCTCTACACGGTGAATCCGACCTACGTGGTGGGCGACCGCCGTGCGGAGGGCCGAGGGCAGCTCATCGAAGTCGGTGCGAGACGCCATGGGGTCACTCTCTCATCAACGAGGCGGGGGCCCCGCAAAGCGGAGCCCCCGTCGTGCGCACTGGTCAGTTGTACGGGTTGTCGTTGCCACAGCCGGGCTGTGCGTCGGCCGTCAGCTCCTCCACGTCGTCCACCAGGACGACCGCGGTTGCGGCCTCCGTCGCGGACGACGTTTCCACGGTGTTGACAGTGGCAGCGGTCATGACTCCTCCTTGAATCCGTGTTGGCAGTAGTTGCGGAGTGGTGCCTTCGCTTGCTGGTAGAGCTTGGCGAGTGGCCTGCATACCCGGCAGGAGCCGGACAGCTTGCACCCGCTACAGCCCCCAGTGCGAAGCATTTGGGCATCTGCGATGAGCGGCAGATCCCTTAACCCACCAAGCCCGGTAGACATGAGATTGATGGGGTTCTCTCGTCCGACCTTGCACATGGTTGCATTGCCGAACGGGTCCAGGTGGAAGAAGGTATGTCCAGCAGGGCAGCCCCGGAACACCTCTTCGCGGTTGATGTATTCGGTGACCTGGAAGTCAAGGGGACCCTTGTCGCCGTCGTAGGACGGAGAGATGTTGGCGAACACCTTGTGCGGGATGCCAAGACTTTCCGCCAGGGACTTCATTTCATCGACTTCATGGGCGTTGTGCTCGGTCACGATGAGCGACAGCTCAAGGGGAAGTCCTGCTTCCCTGGCCGCCCGTAGGCCCCGAATCACCCTCTTGTATGCCCCACGCGTACGGGTCAGTTCATCGAAGGTCTCTGCCGTAGCACCATACAGAGAAACCGTGATCTTGTGTGGGGGAAGTTCGGCGAGGACTTCCAGAGTCGGTACGTGGTCGAGCCGAGACCCGTTCGTCAGGATCTCCAGCATCATCCCCATACCGAAAGCCGTCCGGTACGACTCCAAGAAGTCGGGATCAATGGTCGGTTCGCCGCCCGTGAACTGGAACCACAGAACCCCAGAGTCCCTGACCATCTCCAGGAGTTTTGTCTTGCGCGCCATCGGAAGTCCGGCAAAGGGTCGCTTCCAGACCACACACATGTCACAGGCGAAGTTGCAGCCCCTGTTGATCTCCCACGTAGCGCGGCTGTAGTTGAGCGTCGTTTTCGGTCGGACAAGGACCGTGCTCGAAGCTGGTGCGCTGCTCAGGTCCACCCCCCAGGATGCTGCCACGGCATCTGTGAACCAACTCGGTGTTGGCACGGCCGTCTCTACCGCTGCGCGAACTTCCTCGTACTTTTCTCGGGGAAGCTGCATCCCGGCCTTTGAGCCGGGCCTCACGGCGACGAACTTATTATTCTGAGGACTCACGATCACCTGATGCATGGCTTCCTCCAGACATTTCGTGGATTCGATGTAGAGCCTCACTCTGCTCCCGCAATAGGGGCTGGAGTGAGCACACGCCTTAGCCTGGACAGATCGAATCCCAGAATCAGCAATGAATGGTCACTGATTTCTCGGGTTACCTCGTTGTCGATCACTTCAACGCTTTCCAGTGCGTTGGCTAGACCGCCTGCCCCATACGGGCGGTCAATGCGCTGCGGTCCACCCTGCTCGGGCTTCTGCTGTCCTGCCGTAGCGGCTAGCGCCCTGTCTGCGCTGACGCCGTCAATGTGATCGGCCGCGTGGCGGGCGAGATCGACGTATCCGGCGTCAATGAGGGTCCCGTCAGGCCGAGTGTCCGTTTGCAACGTCCCGTTTTCCAAGTAGGTGCGTTGCACCATATGCGCGCGGTCGGTGACCATCGTCCAGTCCGGCAAGGTGATCAGCTCGGGCCGTCGCGGGTAACTGTTGGTATCCCCGGCTGCCAGAGTGACGTTGCCGGGTGCTGCCAGCCGGGTCAGCCACCTGGACTCCCTGAGCCGCTGATCGGCATCATCGAAACACAGGTGGAAAGAGACGAGGTTGAGTGGTACCGGGCAACTGCCGAGGTACGCCTTCACGTGACAGGGGTGCAGATACCACGGTTTTTTGACCGGCCGCTCTTCGGCTATGTGAAATATCCACGGATTGACGTACACAGCCGTGGCAATGTCAGCGTCAAGCTCCGAGTTCGGCTCGGAAAGGAAGCCACGAAGATTCAGCCGCTGTTCGGTCGAATGAAGCAGCTGTCTTCCACGTTCACGACTGTGCTTGGCTTCCTGCTGAAGCAGGATATCCGGCCTATATGCAGCCAGGACATCGAGAGCCGGTTCCCGCCTCTCCCGATTTCGGCCGCCGTCCGCCTCGATATTCCATACGGCGACGGTGACGGTGCCGACTTCGGTCATGGCACCTCCAAGGTAATAGGTGATTTCTGTTGAAGCGGTGTGGTCCCCCTACCCGGACTCGAACCGGGGTCTCCGGATTACCGACCCGTGAAGTACTAGAAGCGGGAGTAATCGACGTCGGAAACTAACGCCAGCATCAGTTGGTTGATGCTCGGGCTCTTCCTGACTGAGCTACTGGGGGTTGTTATTGGCCCTAGGTGCTGATGCCCTCCCCCACGTGACGGGGGTTACGCATGACCAGTGCGCACTACGCGAGGGAGGGCGCTTGTCCTACTCCACCGGGCGGTTTCCTAGGGCGAGGAACCGAAGATGTCATCCGGTGGAGTAGGAGTCTGTGTCGGGCTGATCCCGAGCGTCCACACTTCAGGGAAAGGGGCCCCGTTGATAAGGAGCAGATCAAGTCCTCGGAACGCTGCGCCCAACTCCATTACATACTCGTGCAGTTCGCTAGGATCGTCATCGAAAGTCTGTAGCCATTCCTGACTCCGCACCGCCTGAGCCATCGTCCGCAGCTTTATGTACTGATCACGCACGAGTATGGCTGCGTCGGGGTGGTTGAGCGGAGCGCCTTCGCCCCGGTTCTGCATGTCGTTCAAGCCGACTTCCAGCCCAGGTAGGTGACGAAGATGTACACGACAGATGAGCCCCAGAAGAGCAGCACGAGCACTGCCCCCCAGAAGGGTCCGTCACTAGCGATATTCCACGTCCGCAGCTTCCTGGGCACTCGCGCGTCCGGCCGAACTTCAGGGGGCCGCATCATGTCCGGATCACCCTGACTCCGCCCGTCTGAACGGCCAGGATCAGTTGTTCCGCCGTCTCCATGTTCATGCCCTCAATAACGACTTGCGGCCCCCTTGCCGTCTGCCGAAGCTTCATCGGGACCAGGAGTCCCGCGTCCAGAAATGCAGCGTTGAGGGCGGCGAACACGTCGGAGGGCTCACGACCGGACATGACTGACTCCTCAGGGGGCTCGGGGCGAGGGTTCCGCCCTTCCAAGACAAGGTCCACCGAGGCCGCGCCGGCCGTGACGTTGCTTGTGGTCTCAGCTACCTCGATGGCCAATGCGGCGGGAGTGTTGTTCTCCCGATGGCTGTGGGGATGCATGGTGGGAACGGGCCCTTCGGGTGTGCTTGCTGCATCACTTTCTGTGCTCCACCTTGTCCCGACAGTGCGTAGTCTGGAAGGGTTTCACGGCCCGACCTGAGGGTTGGGCACTGTGGCATATGCCAAGATGCCTGATCAGGGTGGGAAGGCTCGTTGGCTGTCATTGACCAGGCACGTGGGCAGGAGCCGAGATGGCTACTACGGATGACATTGACAACCCGCGGCGTCGGTTCGGCGAGGAGCTACGGAGCGCTCGCGAGTTGTATGCCGGCGGCCGCTTATCCCAGACGCAGCTCGCTCGGCTCACCCGAACGTCGAAGTCGACTATCAGTCGGCTAGAGTCCACCGATGCGCCTATCCCCGAAGAGCTTCCGGGGCTGCTTGACGAAGTATTCGGCACCAAGGGACTGTTCAAGGCCCTGTATGAGGAGTGTGTCGCTGCCGACTTCCCTGCGCTGTACCGGCGCCGCATGACTCTGGAACGTCAGGCTCAGGCGATCTGGGAGTGGTCGCCAACTATCGTCCCTGGCCTCTTACAGACAGCAGCCTACGCTCGCGCCCTTCTGGTGAAGGGCGCGCCAAGGGCCAGCGCCGAAGAGATCGAGGCTGATGTCATCAAGCGATTGGCACGTCAAGACGTTCTGCGGTCTGCGGTACCGCCGGATGTGCGGGTAGTGCTCTGTGAGTCTGTCCTCATGCGCCATGTCGGCGGTCGCCAAGTGATGCGCGAGCAGTTGGCTGCGCTCCTGGACCACGGCAGTCACCCGACAACGCGGGTGAGGATCCTGCCCCTTGACGCTGAGGCGCACCTACTCATTGAGAACGCTGCTTCGTTCCTCACGTTGCCAAATCACGTGACGGTGGTCTGCGTTGAGTCCTACCGTACGGCGGGCATCATCGAAGATCCCGAGCACGTCAGGGCAGCCGTGGGTGCCTACACTGACCTCGTAGGCGAAGCGCTGTCAGCCCATCAAAGCGCAAGCGTCATCTCTGAGTACTTGGAGAAGCTGTGAACCGTAATCAGCGCTTGGCCCAGGTCAGGTGGGTCAAGTCCAGCTACAGCGGCCCAGAGGGAGGGAACTGCCTTGAGTGGGCACCCTCCAAGATCGCGTCTGGCACGGTTCCCGTCCGTGACAGCAAGGCTCCAGAAGTTGGGGTACTGGTGCTCAGCCCCTCGGCTTGGTCCTCGTTCGTCTCGTACGCTCAGGACCAGACCGTCTGACGTACCGACGAAGAACGGCCCCGTGCATCCAGCGCGGGGCCGTTCTCCTGTCCCGACAGCGAGACCGTGCTGGTGGAGCATTGGAGCGATGACCCCTTCGTCCCGAGGCAACTCCGGGCGCGTGTATTTGGGTTGGGGTGCCTCTCACCTGCTGTGATGGTCCGTAGGTGTGCACGCTTGTCAGCTGCTGCGTGTGGGCGTTGTCACACGGTTTGACACTCAGGTTCCGCCCAGGCGGCTGGGCGGCCATGCGCCGACCGTCCGTAAGTGTGCGGCAAGCCAGCTCACAAAGTGAGCCTGCCGGACGAATTCCGTAGAAGACTCCTTGCCTCCTCGGCGGACATGCTCCCGCCTCTGACCTTCTGAAGCAGGCGAAACAGCAAGACGGTGTCGATCACCAAGCCATTTGCATCGCCGAATGCTTTCACGTCATCGTCTTTTCCGTGCAGTGCTCGCTGTCGAGTGGCTGGATCGCGCTTGATGAACTGGTTCACGATGTACCAACATGCATCGGGATGGCGTCCAGCCCTGACTGAATACCTCATGTTGAAGCGCAGAAATTGTGTCAAACCTTCAGTCTTGGCGCCCTTTGAGTACCCCTTTACCTCCCCTAGCGCAATCCAGTCCGGCTCCCTCGGATCCATGATATGGAGATCCTCTAGGTGATCATCACTTTTTGCATTTTGATCGGCATCGACAACGGTGAAACCAATTTCTTCGAGCGCTTTTACTACCGCACCCTTAAGCTCATCGGATTGAGCGGTGAGAAGAGCGCGTTCGTATTTGTCAGCTGCTTCGCGGGCGTCTCTCAGGCGTGACCGAAGCTTGGCTTCAATTTTTTGTAGTCTATCTAGTTGATCGGTTCGTTCCCTTTCGACCTCCGCGATCTCTGCAACAATCTGAAGCTCTTCCGCTGTGAGCCACGCCTCGCGTGTCGACCAATCTGGTACCCCAGGGAATCTGTCAGGCGCGAGACTGCTCCACTCTGCCAGCGCGGCCAGCACCCACGAGGTGAGGTCTGGGGTGTCCGCAGGAAGTAGCCACGCTTCAGACGAATCACTGCGAGCGTAGCGGCCCGCCAAGGCGTGCATATCTGCGGTAGTGATGAATGGTTGAATCTTAGGGGCTGACACAGAGCCCGACCTGGTGGAAAATTGATGCCCATAAATCCGGTGCTTCTCACGCTTAGTAATGACCGGCTCAAGCTTTTCGTGTACCAAGGTAGCGATGCGCTCTGGAAGATTCCGGACGCGTCTAATCTCTTGAGAGATAACCCCTGGTTCCGACCCGATTTCGGCGTTCCAGCCTTGGCGGGTCTCTACTGCTTCGTGAAAAACTTGGTCGCGCGACCGAAAAACTACACAGAGATGAGGTGCGACCTTAGTCGTGCCGACGTACTCGGTTCGTTCTTCGAGGCGTTGATCAGTAACAAGAACATCCCACTCGGCCTGACGTACCTCGCGAAGGCTGCTGATCTGCCGAGAGGTTGGGCAGAGTTGGAGAAGATCTGCAACCAATCCTTCCTCTCCTGAGAATCCGTAGACCAGCATCCTCGGGCGAGGGCTAGTGTTAACCAGTGCTCCGCTTTCGATCTCCAAGAAAACTCCCCACCTGAAAGCCGATCTACCCTTGGTTACGTCTCGGCCATGACACGGCCTGTTCCTCATTTTTCCGCCGAGACTGAGGTCGATCCGCTAGCTCATGCGTTCAGACTAGACGCCATGCCTTCTATGTGGCCCAATTTTCCCGGGTTCCCAGCAGGCTAGTTGAGCCAGAGGTCGGTGGAACGGCTTTGGGCTGGAGTTGCTTAGGGGCGAGTGGTCATGGCCCCATAAGCTACCGGCACGTCGGGCAGGTAGTGGACCTGCCCGGTAAAGCACGACGTTGGGGCCATGACCTGCGAGGCTCGCGCCAAAGTGGCTCCATAACACCCCAGCCACGACGTACCCTTCGCTCA